>JAGQZL010000178.1 GCA_020434915.1 Allomuricauda sp.
ATCAAAAGGCAGTAAGGATTGTGCATCGATAACCTCCGCATCAATGCCTACTTCCAATAAATCATGGGCCACTTTCTCCACAATTCTTAAGGTGGATCCATAGGAAAGCAAGGTAATATCCGAACCTTCTTTTAAAGTCTCCACTTTTCCTATGGGAGTGCAAAAATCGCCTAAATTGGAAGGCATTTTCTCTTTTAAACGATAACCGTTGAGGCTTTCAATGATCAAGGCGGGTTCATCACTTTTCATCAATGTATTGTAAAAACCAGCGGCTTGGGTCATATTCCTTGGGGTCAAAATGTACATACCTCTTAATAAGTGGATCAACCCTCCCATAGGTGACCCTGAATGCCAAATTCCTTCCAGTCGGTGGCCTCGGGTACGTACGATCAAAGGAGCTTTTTGTTTTCCCACGGTGCGGTACATCAGTGTGGAAAGATCATCACTCAGCGTTTGGATGGCGTACAGGATATAGTCCAGATATTGGATTTCGGCAATAGGGCGTAATCCCCTTAATGCCATCCCGATACCTTGGCCAATGATGGTGGTCTCCCGAATTCCGGTGTCTGCCACACGTAGTGCACCATATTTCTTTTGCAGTCCTTCCAGACCTTGGTTCACATCTCCAATATTTCCGGTATCCTCGCCAAATACCAAAGCATTGGGATATTTCTCGAACAACTTGTCAAAATTGTCGCGAAGGATAATGCGGCCATCCACTTCTTCAGTATCATTGGAATAGGATGGGGGCAAGGCTGATACATTGGTTGCCTTGTTACCCAATTCATTATACAAGTGCGAACTGTAGCTCGGCTCGTTGGTATCCAAAAAGTTGGCAACCCATTGTTGCAATTGCAATTTTTCCGGGGTGGTTTCCCCCAACAAATAACGAAGGGCCGTTCTTGACTTGGAGGCCAAATCCTTTTTTAAAGGTTCCTCTATGGCAATCAGGTCGTTTTTCAGTTTGGTGATGAAAGCACGATTGGGACTTTTGGCAGCTGCGTTATCCAAAAGCTGTACCAGTTGTTTTTTTGCTTCTATATGCGGTTTCAAAAATTCTGACCAAGCCTCTTTTTTGGCTGATCGTACTTTTTGTTTTACCTCACGCTCCATTTTTTTCAGGTCCTCTTCGGTACTGATACCATTCTCCAGAATCCATTCCCTGAACCTTTTGTTGCAATCGTTCTCACGTTCCCATTCCAACCGTTCTGCGGTTTTATACCTCTCATGGGAACCGGAAGTGGAGTGTCCTTGTGGCTGGGTAAGTTCGGTTACATGGACCATTACGGGTACATGTTCTTCCCTGGCCATGTCAGATGCATTTTCAAAAGCATGGATCAAGGCAGTGTAATCCCATCCCTTTACTTTTAGGATTTCAAAACCATCGTGTTCCCCATCTCTCTGTAACCCACCCAGTGCTTCTGAAATATTGCCCTTGGTGGTATGGAACTTGGCGGGCACGGAAATACCGTATTCATCATCCCATATGCAGATAACCATGGGCACCTGCATTACGCCAGCTGCATTGAGGGTCTCAAAAAAGTGTCCTTCACTGGTGCTGGCATTTCCTATGGTTCCCCAAGCCACTTCATTTCCGTTATTGGAAAAATTGGTTTGGTCTATGCCTTCTACATTCCTATAGATTTTGGAAGCCTGGGCCAACCCCAATAAACGGGGCATCTGGCCTGCGGTACAAGAAATATCGGCACTGCTGTTCTTCTGTTCGGTCAAATCCTTCCATGTACCATCTTCGTTGAGGCTGTGCGTCACAAAGTGCCCGCCCATTTGTCTTCCGGCACTCATGGGCTCTTTTTGCAGATCCGTGGTTGCATACAGCCCGTGAAAAAACTCTTTTGGTGATAAATAGCCGAGGGCCATCATAAAGGTCTGGTCCCGATAATATCCACTTCTAAAATCCCCATCTTGAAAAGATCGGGCCATTGCCAATTGGGGAAGCTCTTTTCCGTCGCCGAAAATTCCAAACTTGGCTTTTCCAGAGAGTACTTCCCTTCTTCCCAATAAGCTACACTCCCTACTGGTCAATGCAACCTCATAATCTTGTAGTATCTGCGACTTGAAATCGTCGAAAGAAATATCGTTGCTTGTACTGGGTTTGGGTTTCATGGGCGATTGAAAGATTTCCGCAAAATTACTAAAATACAACTAGAATAGCAATAGGTAAACACGTTAATAAAATGAATATTTTTCAATGAAATCTTATTTTTAAAACAAAAAAATCAATAAAAAACAATTATGTAACGTTGTTTTTATGAAATCAACAACTCAAAACCATTTTCGAGTAAATAGTCCAGTGAGTGTTCTTGGGCTAATGGTGACAATAAACCGGATACGTTGGCCGTAATCTCCTTGGGCAATTTCCCAACCCCTGTTGGAGTATACGGGGAAGTATAACTCAAAATAATCCGTCACTAAATTCAATCGGACCCCGGAGTCATATACAAAGCGAGTGTTATCTCCCTTGCTTTTGATGAGTCCCAAATCCCCGTAGGCTTCCACCCACCTCCAAATATTGGTACTCGCATTGGTGGTGGCAATCCAGTCATTGGCGAACGGGTTTTCCAGTTTTGATTTAAACCCACCTTCGGCAATAATGATTTGTTGACTGTAGATACCTGAGCTTTCCGATCTTCCCAAATAGGCAAGGTCAAACATATAATCCGTAGGTCTGTCCAAGGCAAAACTGAAGAAATCAGATTCAGTCTTGTTTCTCAAAAACTTTCCTGCGTAAAATCGAAGGTTCAACTGCCGATTACTCTGAAATAGTTTTCGATACTCCATTTCAAAGGCAAGTTTGGTAAAGTCACTTGAGTGTTGCGCATCCAATGACCAAGAAGAATAGTTTAGGATGTTGTTGTCCACATCGGTAAACCTTGCGTTCATCACCCCATAATCGGGTTCAGTATCTATTTGACCGTCCAATAGCTCGTCCACATTCCGGAATACACTTCTGTATCTGAATAACAAATACTGTCTTCGGTTGGAAAGTAAATCATTGGGACGCCAAGCAAAGCTAACAGCTGGGGTGAGTGTGGAAACACGCGAGTTCTTCTGAAAATGTGAGGTAGAACCCGTAAAGGAATAATTGGACATGAAAAGCCCTGTCTTTTGATGATATTTTCGATATCTGAGTCCTACTTTACCAACCAGTGTACGTTCCAAAAACGAATATGTGGGGGATATGTCATATTGGAAGGGTCTTTCCAAAAATGTTTTGTTGTAAAGCCTCACCCCTGGGGTAATACCGTCATACAGGTTGAAGTTGGCTATGGGTACATAAAATATTTGATTGTAATAGGGGTCTTCCGTGTCCTTGAAGAATTGAAACTTTAGTTTTTTGTTGCTCGAAAAGAACCCGTTCAAT
The DNA here is from genome assembly GCA_020434915.1 of Allomuricauda sp. Classification (GTDB taxonomy): domain Bacteria; phylum Bacteroidota; class Bacteroidia; order Flavobacteriales; family Flavobacteriaceae; genus Flagellimonas. The sequence goes on from JAGQZL010000178.1 coordinate 3,383, forward strand.
GTTTTCCAATTGTCCCGTTGGTTGAATTCGGGTATTTTTTGGTCGTAATTGAGTACCATCCGATCTTCAGTGGTCCTTGGGATGGTCACAGTTTTTACGCTGTCAATATCAGTAAACCAATATTGTGACACCACGGAATCCTTTTGCAGGCCAAAAAGCGAAATGGGGACATTGGTTCCTTGTTTGTTCTTCAAGACCACCGTAATGGAATCTTCCGTTTTTTGGATCTTCTTGATTTTGTAATCTATTTTTTTGTCGGTGGAGACATATTCATCAAAGAACCAATCAATGTCCTTTTCGGCATATTTTTCTATTGTGGTTTTAAAATCTTGTGCCGCCACCCATCTCTTTAGTTGGTATGTTTTGTAAAAATCGGTGATGCTGCTATCAATTTCATGATGTCCCAAGTAAGCGGATAGGTAAGACATGCCCAGTCCTGCCTTGTAACCATTGGCTATTTTTTCATTGAATTTGATAAGGGAATCATTGCGGGTGGTAAGCGCCTGATCAATATTTTTCCTAACGGAAAGCATGCTGAACAGGGCATATTGCTCATTGAAATCCATTTGGGCAAAATGAAAGTTCTTGATGCCCCAAATTTTTGATAGCTTCCCGGCCAGTTTTTGATCAGGATAGTACTCCTCCACATATTTGATCATCAAATAGTACCCAATGGCATCGTTTACCCATCGCTCCTGTCTGGAGTCCATGTAGAGGGTTTCCTTTAGATAGTTTCGAACAGCCGTTTTCAAGAACTTCATCTCAAACTGGAACTGTTCTTCATACGGCCGTACGAATGAAGGTAATTGTCCTATTCCATACAATGGTGATTTGTTGTAATCAAATTCACTGACCAGTAAGTTTTCATGCGGATACTTTCCCAACTTGTCCTTGAGGAACTCCGTAACCTTGTTTATGGAAATACCCTGGGATATTTGATCGTATTTATTGGATTCGATATCCGTGGTCACGGTCATCCCACCCATTATATGCTTTGTGAATGTTTCTTCCACAGTAAGGATAATCTCGCAATTCTTTCGATGGTCCCCAAAAAGTTGCACATGCTGACCGCCTGGAAATTGGGAAACAGAGGATTGCCTGAAGTTGGATGCGAAAAACAGTTTTTCTGGAAAGGTAAAATTGATACGGGTCTCCATCACATCCGTATAGAGATCGTCAAGGTTGATGTTGTCATACAACTTCCAATCCCCGTCAAATACAGCCGGGGTCAAGTACCAATCCTTTAAATTATACCCTCCATCCGGCGTATGGCCGTAGGAAGTAAACCTCGCCGTGGGCAATTTGGTGGTATAGGTAAAGAACAACTGGATGGATGCCCCGGGCTTTAAGGGTTCGTTCAAGGTAACGGCAATGATATCCCTGTTTCCTACCCTTTTCCAGTCCAGTCCGGTATAATTGTCGTCCACAATTGTTCTAACAGTGGTAAAGCCCCGCTCCCTGTCCTTGGCCAAATGCAGGCTCCGGTTGAACTCTTCCGCAAAACGTTTGGCCAATGCCGTATTCTTGTTGGAATAGGCATGGTTCCAATCATTGAAATAAAGAGTCGTAAGCCCTTTGTCAGATTGGTTCACATAAGTGAAATGTTGCCGAATCCGTATCTGTTTGGTGGGGCCATCCAATGTTGCCACAATCTCGTTGGTATGCTGCCCCCACGCAGAGGAGCATAACATCACGAGCAACAGAGGAATCTTTAGGGTGATACGACGGTTCAACTGCATAAATCGGATTAAAAGTTAGGACTGAGGGTTCGTCCTTTGTAGAACGCATCGATAATTTCGACCACTTCTTCCTCAGTATCCACCAATTTGATGAGATCCAAATCCTTTGGGCTGATATTGCCCGCTTCCAGCATGGTATTTTTGATCCAATCTATTAGACCACTCCAAAAGTCCGATCCCACCAAAATAATGGGAAAGGTGTGTATTTTGTGGGTTTGGATAAGGGTAATGGCCTCGAACAACTCGTCCAAGGTGCCAAAACCACCGGGCATCACCACAAACCCTTGTGAATATTTCACAAACATCACCTTGCGGACAAAGAAATAATCAAAGTCCAGACTTTTATCGTCATCGATAAAGGGATTGTCATGTTGCTCAAAAGGAAGCTCAATATTCAGCCCAACGGAAGTACCTCCTGCGAGACTGGCTCCTTTGTTTCCAGCCTCCATGATTCCGGGGCCGCCACCTGTGATGATTCCGTATCCCGCCTCTGAAATTTTCTGGGAAATCTTGATGGCCAGGTCATAGTACTTGTTCCCGGGCCGTACCCGGGCCGATCCAAAAATGGATACACAGGGGCCTATGGCACTCATCTTTTCAAATCCATTGACAAACTCGCCCATAATCTTGAATATGGCCCATGAATCGTTTGTCTTGATTTCATTCCATCCCTTGGAATGTTGTTCTTTTCGCATTTGCATACTTATATTGTTTTAAACTGCTTTCGCAATTTTATGTGAGTTGTTTTCCAATTCTTTCTTCAAAAATTTGGCGGTATAGCTTTTTTTGTCCTTGGCTACTTCTTCGGGGGTTCCGGTTGCCACGATCATACCACCGCCACGGCCGCCCTCGTAGCCCACATCAATAATATGGTCTACCATTTT
>JAGQZL010000179.1 GCA_020434915.1 Allomuricauda sp.
TAAGACAGGAGAGGCACAGGATGTTATAGGAAGTCCTGGATGTGATATTATCCAATATACATTTGAAGTAGTCAATCCAAGTGTTCTGCATGTGCTTGAGAATGTGGTCTTAACGGATCCATTGTTGGGAGGTGTGGTCATTGGTCCAGATTCTGGGGATACCAATAACGATACTTTTCTCGACCCCGATGAGACTTGGATCTATACGGCCCAATACAACATCACTCAAGATGATATCAACAATGGGCAAATCCAAAACCAAGCCACGGTCAGTGCCGATATACAAGGGCAGCCTGGAGAGACGGTATCCGATCTTTCAGATGACAACAGTCATTTTGAAGACGACCCAACCCTATCTAGTTTGGTTCCGTGCCAAAACCCTGATATCGGATTGATCAAGGAAAGCTTGGTCATCGATGCCAACTTTGATGGTTGTCTGGAAACCATAGAATATACGTTTACAGTAACCAATACCGGTGATGTGGACTTGAAAGAAGTTACTTTGGAGGATGACCTTTTTGGAGGGGAAATTGCCGGTCCACTGGCAGGGTTCGATCAAAACAATGACGGCATCCTCTCTGTAGGGGAAACATGGACCTATATTGCTTACTATGCCATAACACAACAGGACATAGACAATGGGTTTATCATCAATCAGGCTACCGTGAATGCACTTACACTGATAGATGTTCCCGTGCAGGATCTTTCTGATGACGACAGCAATCTGGAGGATGAGCCAACGCGTACACTGGTGCCTGATGATGCCTGTACGGATGGAGGTGACAGAATCGGGTTGATAAAAACCGGCAGTCTTATCGATGTCAATGGTGATGGGTGTCCCGAAAGTATTTTGTTCACGTTTACTGTGACTAATACAGGAACAAGCGACTTGGATACCATTGTTTTGGACGATCCATTTTTAGGGGGAGCAATTTCAGGACCCTTGAATGGCACTGACCAAAACAATGATGGCATCCTTTCAATAGGGGAAACTTGGACCTATGAAGCCCCCTATTTTATAACCCAACAAGATGTTGACAACACATCTGTGGTAAACCAAGCAACGGTCACCGCACAACCTGTTGAGCTGAACAATCAAATCATGGATATGTCAGACGATGATTCGCTCCTTGAAAATGACGCCACTCTCATTGCTATTCCACAAGACGTTTGTCCTATTGACGGGGCAGGTTTTGGCTTGATCAAACAAGGTGTCTTGGTTGACACGAATGGTGACCAATGTATGGATAGTGTCAGGTATACCTTTACGGTCACCAATGACGGCAACACAGATCTAGATACGGTTATTTTGGAAGATTCCTTTTTGGGTGGCATACTACAAGGACCCTTGAGTGGAACCGATATAAATGAAGACGGAATTCTGTCTATTGGTGAAAGTTGGACATATGAAGCCCTATACAGTATTACCCAATTGGATATTACCAATGGAAATATCAACAACCAAGCACAGGTATCCGCTGAATTGTTCGGTTTTGACATACCAGTATCCGATCTATCCGATGATGATAGCCTTTTGCAAAACGACCCAACAATTACCATAATCCCTAGTGATGCCTGTACCGATGGCGGCAATCCAATTGGGTTTGAAATCTTTAACGGTATCACACCCAACGGAGATGATCTAAACGACCACTTCCAAATCACAGGTATAGAAAACTACCCGAACAACAATCTGAAAATATTCAATCGTTGGGGTGTATTGGTATACGAATCCGACAATTATGGGCAGGGCAATAACCTTTTTATAGGTCTTTCCGATGGAAGGATCACAATCCAAAAAAATGAGGAGCTGCCCAGTGGAACCTACTTCTACATATTAACCATCACAGGTGCCAATCCAGGAAAACCGGAATACACAGGATACATCTATATAAATCGGGATTAATACCAACAATCTTTATAATGAAAAATCTAAAAATAAGAGTCAATACACCACTCCAATATCTGTGGCTGTCCATTCTATCACTACTACTGTATTCTACTCCAAGTATGGCCCAACAAGATCCACAATACACTCAATATATGTACAATACCCAAGTTGTGAATCCAGCCTATGCGGGATCAAGGGATGTGCTTAGCTTTGGTATATTGGGACGCACACAATGGGTCGATTTTGAGGGTTCCCCCCAAACCGGGACATTCACGGTTAACTCCCCCATTGGGTTGTATAGGAACATGGGGCTTGGGCTTTCCATTGTATATGACAAAATAGGCCCTGCAGTGGAATCCAATGTTGTTGTGGATTACTCCTACTCCGTTAATCTTGGACTGAAAACCAAACTTTCCATGGGTCTTAAGGCAGGTCTGGACATGCTCAATGTGGATTATTCGGTATTGAACATCTATTACCCCAATGATCTTTTCTTCCAAAATGATATTGACAATAAGCTTCAACCTCAAGTTGGAGCGGGACTTTATTTGAACACGGATAAGTTTTACGCAGGATTTTCCGTCCCCAATTTTCTAAATACAAAACATTTTGATGAAAGTTCATTGAACAATCAAAATACAGAGAGTATTGCCATTGAACGACTGCATTATTTTTATATCATGGGGTATGTCTTTGATTTGAACGAAAACCTCAAGTTCAAGCCGGCCACTCTTGTGAAATACGTAAGTGGAGCGCCATTGCAATGGGATTTGTCCGCAAATTTTCTAATCAACGAAAAGTTTACTTTGGGAGCTTCCTACCGTTGGAGTGCATCCATCAGTGCCCTGGCAGGCTTTCAAATATCCAAGAACTTTTTCGCAGGGTTGGCGTATGATTATCAATCCACAGAGATTGAACAATTCAGCAATGGCTCCTATGAAGTGTTCCTTCGGTTTGACATTTTCAACAACCCAGACCGGGTTGTGACCCCAAGATTCTTCTAAAAACAAACATCATGAAAACAAGGTTTCCAATTTATAGCATCATAGCAATTCTGTGGATCTGTAACATGTCAGCACAGGAAAATAAAATCAAAAAGGCCAACGAGGATTTTTACAACTATGATTATATAGATGCAAGAAAAATTTATCTGAAAGTAGTGGAAGACGGTTATGAATCTGCACAGGTTTTCAAGAAACTGGGGGATACCTATTATTATAATAGTGAATATGTGGATGCAGCCGTATGGTATAAACGACTGGTAGAGCAATACCCGGACGATGTGGAACCCGAATATTATTATCGTGCCGCACAAACACTCAAAAGTGTCGGGGATTATGATGGGGCCAAGACCATGATGGACAGGTTCATGGCCACATCGAGTGGTTCTGGAATAGCAAAAAACTACATGGAGGATTCCGCTTCCTTGGAAGGCCTTACGGAATCATCCTCTGTTAGGTATAAAGTAAAAAATATTACTGATGGGTTTGCCGGTTCCGATTTTGGACCATCATTCTACGGAGATAAGATTGTATATGCCTCTTCATCAAAGAATACCGAGGGGGCCAAAGTGCACGAATGGACAGGTCTCCCCTACTTGGATCTCTTTGAGGCTGAAATTGGTGAAGATGGCAGTTTAATCAATGTTAGTTCATTGAGAGGGGACATCAATTCCCCCTACCATGAATCATCGGCAGCCTTTTCCAGAGATGGCCAAACCGTGTATTTTACCCGGAACAATTACATCAATGGAAAGAAAAAAAGAGGGAAACAACGATTGGTCAGTTTAAAAATATTCAAGGCCACCAAAAATGAGAACGGTTCTTGGGACAATGTGGTAGAGCTCCCCTTCAATGGTGACTCCTACTCTACCGCGCACCCAACATTAAACATTGATGAAACCCGATTGTATTTTTCTTCCAACAGGGAAGGTACTTTGGGCGGATCAGATCTTTGGTATGTAGATGTTTTGGGAGATAATTTATATGGTGATCCAGTCAACCTGGGTCCTGAAATCAACACAGAGGAACGAGAAACGTTTCCATTTATAAGTGATAACAACAATCTATACTTTTCCAGTGATGGGCATGTAGGACTGGGCGGTTTGGACGTCTTTGTTATTTCACTGGATAAAGGTGGAAAGTATAAATCGGTCACCAACCTTAAGAAACCTATCAATAGTAGCCAGGATGATTTTGGCTTTATTTTCAAGGAGAACCAAAAGATAGGTTACCTCTCCTCTAACCGGGAGGGAACCCAAGGAAGTATTTCCGATGATATTTATGCTATTGTGGAAAACTGTGAAATAACCATTCAAGGTATAATTACCGATGCCAAAACAGGAATCCCCTTGGAAGGATCTCTCGTAGCATTGCTGAATAACGACAATGAGGTGATGGCACAAAAAAATGTGGGTAAAGATGGGTCGTATCGCTTTGAAAAACTACCGGATTGTGAACAGCAATATGCGGTAAGAGCCTCTAACAATGAAAAAGAATACTTGCCTAAAGAAGAATTGGTTGCCTCTCCTGCTGGGGTTGAATCTGTGCAAGTGGACTTGGCACTTACCCCACCGGATTGTGCCGTGGACGATTTAGGATGCAGATTGGATCTACAACCTATTTATTTTGATTTTGACAAGCATGATATAAGACAGGATGCAGAAGTGGAATTGGCCAAGATTTTGCAAGCTATGAAAGAATATCCACAATTGAATATCCATATTGAATCCCATACAGATTCGAGAGGAGACGATTCCTATAACATGCAACTTTCGGAAAGAAGGGCTCAATCCACGTTGGAGTGGTTGGTGAAAAAAGGTATAGATCGAAAGCGATTGACCGCCAAAGGGTATGGTGAATCACGGCTAATCAATGATTGCAAAAATGATATAAACTGTTCCGAAGAGAACCATCAGTTGAACAGACGTTCGATGTTCATCATTCAGGATTGATCAAAAAAACAAATTTTAAATACTGATAATCAATTAGTTAAAACACTTTTCATTTTTTTGGCACGCTGATTGATATTACAAGGTTGGATGCAAATAGGTGTATCTAGAACTTAAAACCTTGTAGTATGAAAAAGTTAGTACTCATAATAGCGGCAGTAGCACTTGGAATTCCAAATATCCAAGCAGCAACGATAGAAAACACAGTTGAGACAAATTTTGTCCGAGGATATGGTAACTCATTCATCTTTGTGGAAGATGGTGTAACTTTTTCTGTTTATCCAGATGGTGAGTTCGATTTCTATATGGACAGTAGAGTCAATGTAGGTGTTGGTGCCAGAATCGGCAATGTCGGCATCACCTTCAATTCTGGATTCAACTACGATCCTTTTGTCCAGTATGATGATTATGGTGCCGTAATCCAAGTAGAGAACATTCCTGTCTTCTATGACTATTACGGTCGTGTTTCCCAAATCGGGAATGTAGATATCTGGTATAACAATGGTAGGGTTCGTAGGATAGGCGGTCTCCACATTTATTACAACAGAGGCGTATTCAGCCACTATACCGGTTTCATCAATATCTATAACAGGCATTATGTATACAGACCTTTCCATAGCTATTTTGCCAGACCAGCAGTTGGTTTCTGTACTGTATACACAAGACCCTATAGAAGATATTATAGCCCTGTGAGGTATACTTATTATGCTCCATACAGGTACAATACAAGACGAGCTTATGCCCAAGTTGGTAGAAGTTACAGAAATGACAATCACTATAGAAGGGACAACATCTATAGAAATGATAAAAGGGTAACCGTTAGGGACAACAACAATATCAGAAGAGGTGGAGATTATGGTAGAAGCAACAAGTATGTGGAACAAAACTCCAGCAGAAGAGGAAATGCTGTTACCCGTTCCAACAATACCGTGAAAAGACAAGCCACAAGTTCCAAGGCTATTCGAAAAAGCGATTATAAAAGAGACGAGAACGTTACCAGAAATAGCAGAGCTGTAGCCCAAAAAGAAGTGTCCCGTACGCCTAATAGTAGAGCAACTACCCAAAGAAGGGTAACCTCTACCCCAAATAACGGAACTGTCAAGCGTACTACAAAAAGTACCTACAGGCAACCTCAAACAAAGAGCAATTC
>JAGQZL010000017.1 GCA_020434915.1 Allomuricauda sp.
ACCACGGATGAATTTTGGAAGAACTCAGGAAGTACCGCTTCAATAAAAGTTGAATCCTTCTTTAGGTACAATGCGTCCAATAAAGCGCTGGATTTTCCAAAAAAGTCGCCACCGCCCGAAGTAACGAACAGGTCATTTTTTTGATCATTGTTGAAATCCGCTATGGAAGCTGAAATATTTTCTCTTATGGAATCCTTTTGAAGCGATGGCATTTTTTGCCCAACAAAAACGGAATCGTTCTGAACATAGATCTGTGCCGGAAGGTACTTGGACCCTCCAAAATAAACGTCCTCTTTTCCGTCGTTATTCAAATCACCAACGGCAACAGCAGGTCCCCTGTCCGAAATCTGATAGGGAATCAGTTTTTCCCGGTTGAAATCGGTGTAATTGTCCTCTACATGGGTAAAGTCCAGTCCAAGCGCATTGCTCACAGGATTAAAAATCGTTTTGGCCTTTTTATGAAGGGTTGAATAATCGAATGGCTTCGTATTTTGAGGCTGGATGGAGAGTTGCTGGTTTACCGCAACATTAGTGAGTACTTGATAGGTTTTGTCCGGCCATATAATCTTTAAGGAATCTATGGATTGAATGTCTCCATACCCAAAATGGATCATGGGTTCCGAGGATGCTTGAAAACCTCGGGTAGGGAAAAGCTCCTTAAACTGGATTCCACCATTTTGATAGGAGAAGACCTTGGTCCCGATACCAAAGGTATTTTTGCCTGGCATCTTAAACTTTACCGTTAGATAGCTTCCTTTTTTGTTCGCTTTGTTGATGTACAAAGAAGCAGGTTGGTTGATATTATTGGTGACCAAGTCTAGGTCGCCATCACCATCCAGGTCGCTCATAGCGGTTGCCCCAGAAATTAAGGTGTCCCGAGTGATCCACTCATTGGACATATCTTGGAACATCAGCTCTTTGTTACCTTTGAACACATAGTTGTGAACGTTTCCGGAGGGCATCAAGTCCAAAGCTTTTTCATCTACGAGCTTGGTATTGTCCATTTTTTTCTGGATCTGCTCACTGGAAACAAAATTGATAAAATCAAGGTCGTTGGGTCTTTTGGGTATTCCGTTAGAGATAAATATATCTTGTTGTCCATCTAGGTCGTAATCTCCAAACAAAGCACTCCAGCTCCAATCGGTTGCAGCAATGCCGCTCATGAGGGCGGTTTCCATGTAATTGCCATCAGGTTGATTGACATAGAGCATGTTCCTGGTGAACTGATAGTGGTACCCAAAACGGTCAATCCGCATTTTTTGGGTCTGGATGTTATCGTCTCCTTCAGATGATTTAAGGGCTACTTCATCCTCTGGAAGCATGTCTAGGGATAAAAAGTCAGGTCTTCCATCGTTGTTGATGTCGGCTACATCATTCCCCATGGAAAACCTGCTGGTGTGCCCAAAGTATTTTCGAAGACTTTCGGTAAAGGTGCCGTTGCCATTGTTCAAATAGTAGTAATCATCCTCATGGAAATCGTTCCCCACATAAATGTCCGGATACCCATCCTGATTAAAATCGGCTATGGCCAACCCAAGTCCATATCCATTAATGCCACCATAAATTCCAGCTTCTTCACTTACATCAACAAATTTTCCATTGTCATTGCGAAGTAATTTGTCGCCTGTTTCGTAGCGGCGTTCATACCGGAGATCAAAACGGCCGAAGGAGTTTTGCGTATGTACTGCATGGTTGAGAAGGTACATATCCAAATCTCCATCCAAGTCATAATCAAAAAAGGTGGCATTGGAACTATAAGAATCAAAATCCAAACCATACTTCGCGGCACTTTCGGTGAACGTATTGTCGCCGTTGTTGATGTAGAGTTCATTAAACCCGTTAAACCCATTGATTCCAACCACGGCACAGACATAAATATCCAACAAGCCATCGCCGTTTACATCGGCCATGGTGGTTCCTGTGTTCCAACTACTGTTTCCCTCAACTCCAGCGGAAGTGGAAATATCCTCAAATTGGAGGTTGCCCCGATTCAGGTACAATTTGTTCTTGACCTGGTTGCCCGTAAAGAAAATATCCGGGAGGCCATCATTATTGATATCTCCAATGGCAACGCCCCCTCCATTGTAAAAATAGAGGTAGTCCAGAATACTTAGGGCATCTGTGGAGGTAAGCGTGTTGGTAAATGCTATTCCTGTTTCCTTTGGTTTGGGATTTTCAAAAAGGCTCCCTCCCTTTTTGCACGAAACAAATAGGAACAGCACTGTTACTATGGCCAGTATTCTATTCATTTATGGCAAAAATCTTGGGTTTGTTATTGTTGATGGCGGCTATTAGATAGGTTTTCCCATTTTTATCCTTGAACTGTTTTAGGTATTTCACTTCTTCCCGGACCTTAAATCCGCTGGTATCATAATCCTGCCATTCAAAGCCCATGTTGCCATCACCTAAAAGAAGGTTTCCTTGGCTGGCATCCAATCTGGAAAATTGGGGTTTGAACTCGAAATTGTTTCCTGCCATAATCAGGTCAAGATTACCGTCTTGGTTCACATCGGTACAGGTAATATCGCAAACGCAAGATAACTGCACTCTTGGGGGTAGGTTTTTAATGGTAAACTTGCCTCCACCTTCATTGATTGCAATCACAGAGGCCGACGTTTCAACTTTTTTTACAATGGATTTTTGGATGGTTTCTTCTGGAAAAAGTTGATGAATGGTTCTGTGGGCATAGTCAGAAGCCTTAAGGTTTTGCTTTTTAAGATTTGGCAACTGTTCCGTGAGCTCCCTTTTTTGATGGATGGGATAGTCCTTCCCATCCTCTTGCAATGTAACAATCTGCTCGATAGTACCATTATTGTCGTAGTCGTTGATCCACATTTTCATGGGGGCATATGCCGTGGGTTTGTAATGAAGGTTCAACCCTTGGTTGCCCAGAATCAGGTCTTGGTCGCCATCACCATCCAAATCAGCAATTTCCAAAGTGCTCCACCATCCGTACAGGCTGTCCAACGAGCTGTTCATTTTGGCCAAACGCCTACCCGTGTTCTTGTAGATTTTTGGGGTGTCCCATTCTGCGGTGATGATAAGGTCTTTTTTACCATCCCCATCCATGTCCTCCCACTTGGAATCGGTAACCATACCTGCGTCCTTCAGATCATACCCCAATCGTTCGGTGACATTGGTAAAGGTGCCATCTCCCATATTTTCCAACAATAAATGATCTGGGGAAACACCATAAACCCCTACAACACTTCTAGAACCGATAAATACGTCCATATCTCCATCACCATCAAAATCAAAGGGGGAAATAGTGGCCACATTCTTAAAAGTAGAAGGAAGTTCATTGGGTGATTTGCTGAAATTGCCCTTGCCATCATTAAGATACATGCGGGTTCTGTAGCTGCGCTGCATCCCTACGTTGTTACCTCCGGAACCCACCATTAAATCAAGATCGTCATCCCCATCGACATCAAAGAATGCGGCGGCAACATCTTCAAAATCCTTGTCATCTTCAAAAGAATGGGAAATTTTTGGAGTCAATTTTCCCTTTCCAGAATGTATATATAAGGTTGCCGCTTGCCCTTTAGCCCCTCCAATGAACACATCTTCGTTTCCATCGCCGTTTACATCGGCCACTGCCAATGAAGGACCCTCCTGGGAGAGTTTTTTATAGATAAGGCCCTCGTAATCAAAATCGTTGTACGGATCTTCTTTGTGCGATGCCAAAGCTGGGGTGGAGACTTCGTTCAAGAATGATTTTCTGTCCCCATTTTTTGGAAGTATGTATTTTTCATCGGCATCTATGTGGTCAAGGACCAGTACTTGATTGGCCTGAACATTTTCCAGTTTCTGGGTCGTCTCGTCCGGCCATACAACTCGAACGGAGTCCAAGGCTTGGTGTTGTCCAAGACCGATGGTCATTTCATATCCCATGGAAGATTGAAAACCTCTTGATGGGATAAGCTCTTGGTTGACAATATTCCCATCAAAATAGAACTTGGCGAGGACCCCAACACCGAATGGGTTGGTTTTTGGGCCTTTGAATTTTAATTGAATGTAGTTGTTGTGCAATTGTGATTCCGCATTGTTTTTATAGATAAACGCCGGGGTATTCACATTGTTGATGACCAAGTCAAGGTCTCCGTCATTGTCCAAATCTGCATAGGCGGCCCCATTGGAGCGGGAGGGGAGGTCAAATCCCCATTCCTTGTTCGCATTTTTGAACGAAATATCACCATTGTTCCTGTAAGCATAATTTGGCTGGGGTTTAATGGGCATCTTACTGATAATGGAATCTATGGATTCCTTTTTGCCGGTAAGGGCCATTTTTTGAACAATTTCATTGGCAAAAAAGTCCACAAAATCCAAATCGGTCAGGTCATGGTTGATACCGTTGGTGATAAAAATATCCTTTAATCCATCATTGTCCATATCAAAGATGAGTCCGGCCCAGCTCCAGTCCGTGGCATCTATACCACTGTAATAGGCCACTTCGGAGAAAGTTCCGTTGCCGTTGTTGAGCTGTAATGTATTTTGAATGTACTGTTGATAAAAATCTTTACTCTGCTTTAGATCAAAAACATTGTAACCATCAAATTCCATCACGGATTTCACCCTGTGTTCCTCTTCGGGTAACATATCGGTAATGAAAATGTCATTATGGCCATCATTGTTGATGTCGGCAATATCTATTCCCATGGCAGAGAGACTCAAATGGGAAGTCCAATCCTTGATTTCTTCCTTGAAAGTACCATTCTTTTGGTTGATATAGAGGTAATCCCTTTCATAGAAGTCATTGGAAACATAGATATCCGGGTATAGGTCATTGTTGAAATCGGTTACCAAAACACCCAGTCCAAAACCAATGAGACTTCCATATATTCCCGCTTCTTCGCTTACATCCACAAATTTACCATTGTCGTTACGCAAGAGCATATCACCAACTCCCTTAAAAATATCGGGAACACCTTCCCAGTCCTGGGCCCTTACTTCCCGTTGTTCCGCATAGCCAAGGCTGCTCACCGGGATGTTGCTATTGTTCAGGATATAGGCATCCAGGTCGCCATCCTTGTCGTAGTCAAAAAAGGAAGCATGGGTGGTAAACCCTGTTTTGGCAAGGTTAAACTCTTCTGCTTTTTCGGCGAAGGTCAAATCCCCGTTGTTGATGTACAGGTCATTATCGTGGTTGTTGCCCTCCATGTTACCGGCATTGCAGACATAGATATCCAAGAGGCCGTCTTGGTTGACATCGACCATCACAACCCCGGTTGACCAAGGTTTGTCGCCCATAATTCCGGCACTTTCGGAGATGTCTTCGAACTTAAAATTTCCCTTGTTGAGGTAAAGTCTATTGGGCGACATGTTTCCTGTTAGATAAATATCGGATAGGCCATCGTTGTTGATATCGCCAATAGCCACACCACCGCCGTTGTAGAAATTTCGGTACTTGAAGATGTTGAAGTTCTTTTGGTTTTCCACCTTGTTCACGAAAGTTACCCCGGTTTCTTCAGGAGTGAGCAATGTGAAAAGGGTTTCAGTGACCTCGGCTTTTTCCGATTTTTCATCAGGGGTGTTTTTACATGCAAGAACTGCCATTGATAACAGGATTGCCGCTGTATATTTCAGTTTCATTTATCGTTCTTTTTTTTGATCACAAAAATGGGAGCATCATTGTTCATAGTTACTATGAATTCTTGGTTCCCGTTGATATTTATTTTTTCAATCTTTCTGGCGGCTCCGGAAATTCCCATACTCTGTTTCCAGACGATGCTGCCATTACTATCATTTTTCAATAAAAATCCGTGTGAGGCGTCTAATCTACCAAGTTGGGTGCTTATCTCAAAATTATTGCCGACCATTAATATTTCATTAATCCTTTCTTTGGTATCCTTACCCAAATAGATGTCGTTCACACTGGAGGACTGGACCATAAAGGGAAGCCCCCTTTGTGAGAAGTTGCCATTCCCATCATTTTCAAAATAGGACGTAGCCAGTTGGTATACCTTGCGCTGAATGGATTCTTTTAATTTGTCCTCCCCAAAAAGCTCTTCCAAGGTTGCCTTTGCAAAATCCTTGTAGAATAGAAATTTTTTATTGAGAAAGGGCATCTGCTTCGCCAGTTCATCCTTGGAGGCAAAGGCTGTTTCCTTATCACCATGATAGTGGGTCACTACAGTTTCTATGGAGCCATTTCCATCAAAATCATTTATATAAAGGGTGATGGGTTTTTCGCGTGATGCATGGAATTTGGTATTCAAGCCCCAGTTGCCGGCCAAGATGTCAAGGTCACCATCACCATCCATATCGGCCATTTCAATACAGTTCCACCATCCGTTGGTGTTTTGAAGGCCATTTTCTGTTTGCACCTGAAGGGTTTCCCCATTGTTCATAAAAATGGTAACAGGAATCCAATGGCCCACAGCAATAAGATCTAGGTATCCATTGCTGTCCAGATCTTTCCAGACAAAATCCTTTACATTTCCCAAGTTGTCAAATGCCGGGGCGTAGGATGAGGTGATTTCTGTAAAATTGCCCTTTCCATCGTTTTGTAACAGATATTGTTTTGATTTTTCGCCAAATTTGGTCGGGGCCACATTGGAAGCAATACAGATATCGAAGTCCCCATCGTTGTCAAAATCTACCGCATCAATTTTGGAGGCGTTGACTTCTATCCCTGCAAACTTGTCCAGAATTTTTGTGAATGTACCATTTTGATTGGCATAAAATCTAGGTTGGAGAGGATTGCCCCTTGTAAATTCGTTGCCTCCACTTACTACCATGAGGTCTAGGTCTCCGTCATTGTCTGCGTCAAAGAATATCTGGTCAATGTCCTCACTGGTACTATCTTCTTCAAAGAGTTCGGCTTGCTGCGCCACAAATGCACCTTCTTTTTGTTGGAAGTATAGTCTAGAGGCTTGTTTTTTACCTCCACTTATGAATAGGTCGTCGAGACCATCCCCGTTCACGTCGCCAATTGATGCGGCTGGGCCTTCGTTGGAGTAAGCAAAAGGAATAAGAGGGTTTCGGTCGAAATCCAGGGAAGGGTATTCCTTGTGTGCAAAATCCAAAGGGTTGTTGGTTATAGAATAAGCTTGCTGGGTCCTTTCATGCTTTTCTTGGTAAAAATTACCGGAAGCATTTTTATAAGAAGCGTTGAGCACTTTGCCAGTACTTACATTTGTTAGGGTTTGGAACTTGCCTCCGGGCCAGACAATCTGGATGGAATCGATTATGGAATCCTTGCCAAGACCAAAAGTCAGGCTCATATCCTTTGCGGATAAATACCCCCTGGTGGCCATGTTTTCTTGAACGGAGGTGGTTCCTTGATCAAACACCCATACTTTGGCACCCAATCCAAATTTATTGGAGTCAGATCCTTCAAAGGAAATTTTTATGGAATGTTTGTTTTGAAGGGTATTTTCAAGAACAAATGCTTCTTGGTTGACATTGTTGACCACTAAATCCAAATCCCCGTCATTATCCAAATCGGTGTATACACATCCATTACTAAAGGATGCTTCTTTCGGGGCCCATAGTTCCGTAACATTGGAAAATGAGGTGCCATTTTGATTTTGATAAAAATAATTCTGAACCTTTTTTGTGGGTAACCGCTCAATAAAGGCCATGTCTTTGTCCGTTAATCCTTTTTCAATGGTTTTTTGGATCTCTTCGTTGGAGATGTAGTTGATATAGTCCATGTCATTGGTGACGCCTTGAATCCCGTTGGAGATAAACAGATCTTTGAGCCCGTCGTTGTCAAAGTCGGCAAAGAGTGCGCCCCAAGACCATTCAGTGGCATCAATACCACTAAGATTGGCAATCTCCCCAAAATTTTCTCCATCCAAGTTTAAATGGAGAGCGTTTTGCATGTATTGTGGGGCAAAGCCATTTTTGAGATATTGTTGATACAAAGGATAGGCGTATTCCAATCCAGAAGTTTTGTAGGTTTCCAGGTCTTCAGGGAGCATATCCAGGGATAGGATATCTGATAGGCCATCGTTGTTGATATCGGCTATGTCGTTACCCATTGAAAAGTGGGTAGTATGTCCCAGTTTTTTGTCATCTCCAGAAATTGCATCCAGAAATGTTCCGTTCCCCTGGTTGATATAGAGGTAGTCATTTTCAAAGAAATCGTTGCCTATGTAAATATCTGGATAACCATCATTGTTGATATCGCTAATGGCCAAACCCAGTCCATATCCAATGGTTCCCTGAAAAATTCCAGCCTCTTGGGAAACATTGGTAAAAGTTCCATTGTCGTTTCTATAGAGGATATCTCCGGACATGGAATCCACTATTTTTCGCTTGGCTCCTTTGCCATAAGAACGGTTGGGGTTTACGGAATGGTTCATGAGGTACATATCCAAATCCCCGTCCAGATCATAGTCAAAAAAAGCAGCCTGTGTAGAGTATCCAATAAAATCCAGCCCATATTTTGAAGCTTCTTCTTTGAATGTGGGAATACCTTTTTCATCGACCCCTTGGTTGACATAGAGTAGATTCTGACCCCTTATCTGATCATGATCCCCTACTTTACAGATGTAGATGTCCAGAAGGCCGTCGTTGTTCACATCGGCATGGGTAACTCCTGTGGTCCATCCTGTTCTGTTGTCTATGTTGGCGGAAACAGTAATGTCATCAAATTTAAAACTCCCTTTGTTCAGATAAAGTTTGTCAGGACCTTGGTTGGAGGTGAAATAAAGATCAACCAAACCATCGTTATTAAAATCGCCTGCTGCCACTCCTGCACCATTATAGAAGTACAGGTAGTTGAGAATGTTCAATTCTGGGGTTTGTTGTAAGGTATTGGAAAAATGGATTCCAGTATCATTGCCCAATTTATTTACAAATAGGGTTTTGTGCTCATTTTTTGAACAACTGGCCAACGCGAAAATCAATCCATAAAAAAACCAATGTCTTCCTTTCATCATGCCTTCTAAAAGAAGGGTTCAAGATACTTATTTACAAAGGGAATAGGAAGACGCCCCTAACTAATGTTCGCTTAACAAAGGATTAATAAACGACTAATGGAAAAAAATAAAGGCCACCGATTCGGTGGCCTTTAAGTATGTATAAAACAGCTTAAACTTTGAATAAATTAATATCCAGGGTTCTGAACCAAATTTGGGTTAAGAATAACTTGGCTAGCAGGAATTGGGAACAAGTGACGGTTGGTATCGCCAATTGAACCGGATTCTTTAAACTCCCAATCTCTGGTGTATTGTCCAAAACGAATCATGTCGTTTCGCCTCCACCCTTCGACGAACAATTCCCTTCCTCTTTCATCCAAAAGGTCTTGCTCGGAAACAGAGCCAAGTGGAGTAGCTCCTCTTGCAGTTCTCAACTCATTTACCATGGAAGTTGGGTCACCGCCGCTTCTCATCATAGCCTCAGCTTTCATCAAATGGGCATCTGAATATCTGAATACGACATAGTGTTCTGCAAAAGCACCATTTCTAGGATTGTATTTAATCACACGGATACCGGTTACTTCGTTATTGTCTACCAAGCTGGAAGAACCATCTATGGCACTTGTGAAGTCACGGGTGAATGAAAGTGGATTACCACCTCTATCGGTCAAAGCATCTCCATTTCCAGCGTATTGCTGTCCGATCAAGAATCCATATCCAACATTGGAGCCGTCTACATAGCCATCGCTATTGTCATCGGTCCCAAAGCTTCCATCGTAGGTAATGCCTCCAGGAGGAACAAAACCTCTACGTTCTTCTTGACCATCCAAAGGTGTTCCATCATCTTCACCTCTGTTATTATTGGCGTCTCCTTCAAACAGGTCGTAGAATTCAGCCAACGTACTGAATCCGTTCCAACCACCACCACCTAGCTCCGTGGAGTTGTAGTGTAGGGTATTGAAGATCCTGTTACCAACTCCTGTATTACGGTACCAAATGGTTTCGTTGTCAGAATCAGCAGTAAAGATGTCAAAATAACCAGGTGTAATTTCATAACCTTCAGCGGCAATTTCATCAACCAAGGAAATGACTTCGCTCATATCACTGGCGGCGGCAGTACCTGATCCATTGTAAACATGTCTGTTCAAAAGTACCTTGGCTCGTAGAAAACGTACAGCTGCTTTTGTAGCCCTGATGTTATCACTGCCTGCTGATGAAGAAGGCAAATTGGCCTCGGCAAGGTCCAAGTCACTCAATATTTGGGCGATGGCGTCTTCACCTGTCAATACAACAGGATCTTCCAATGGATCCGCTTCCGTGTCACGGAAAGGTACTTGACCAAAGTTATCTAGAACAACGTAGACACCAAAAGCTCTTAGGAAAGCGGCATGGCCAACGGATTCCGATGACGAAGCCGATCTAGAGTCCAATACCTCACTGGCACCCAATTGAAGTTCGTTCCATTGGTTCCAAACGTTTAACATATAGGAATGTTCAGGTGTCCAAGAGTGTTGGTGTAACTGTCTCCAAATACCATTGTCACCCCAGTCAGAACCTCTTGTTGGTATCAAAAGGGCATCCGTGGTAACTTCGCTCAAGGCATAAAGGTTATCTTGAGCTCCTAAATAGCCATTCACATTATTGTACATAGCGGTAACCTGGCTGGCCGCCTCATCGGCAGTTGGGATACCAGTAAAGCCTTCCGCTAGTAAGGAATCGGTTTGCTCCACTTCCAAGTTGGTACAGGAAGCGAGTAATATACCTACGAACAACGAGATTGTTGCAATTTTGTTCGATTGTCTCATTACTTTTTTCATTGCTTTTTTTTATTAAAATTTAGCGTTGATACCCAAAGTTATTGTCCTTGGTCTTGGGAAGGATGTATAATCAATACTTGCACTTGGAATTCCAGTTCCGAAGTCACCAGTACTTGAAGACACCTCAGGATCTAATCCGCTGTAGTCTGTAATCAAAAATAGATTCTGTCCTGTTAGGGAAAGTCTCAAGCTCTTAAGAGAGCCATCGCCGCTCAAAGGAACGTTGTATCCAACAGTTGCATTTTGGAATCTTACAAAGTCACCTTTTTCCAAATAAAGTGTAGAAACCTCTTGACTGATGTTGGTTTCCAAACCTCTTTGGTCTACGTTTCTGGTAGTTTCAAAGGTTGGTCTGTTCAAGAAAGCGTTGGCAGTGTTGTTGTACACGTAGAATCCAAACTGACCAGTGAAATATGCAGATGCATCCCAGTTTTTAACCCTAAGGTTCAAAGACAAACCAGCATTGATGTCTGGTAGACCATCTTTGTCAACAAATACTTTGTTGTCTGGGTTGAAATCTGGATTGCCGCTGGAATCAGTTGCATATTCTGCCATGTAGAAGGAGAACAAAGAACGACCTTCACCCAATCTTTGGGCAAATGCACCTGTTAGACCAGGTCCGTTCAACTCACCAAAATTAGCAGTAGTACCATTTAATCCTTCCACCTTGTTATCATTGTAAGAAATGTTGAAAGAGGTGGAGAAGTTCACATCAGCAGCTTGAACAAAATCGTAGTTCAAAGCCAATTCCACACCTTGGTTGATAACGGTACCATCAGCAAGGTTCTTGAATACGAATGGATCGAATGCAGGTGCCGCAGCAGCTTGACGGAACAAAAGGTCATTGGTTTCCTTACGGTAAAAATCGATGGAACCATTGAAACGATCCGCATTGAAACCAAAGTCAAGACCAACGTTCAAATCCAAAGTGGATTCCCATTTAAGAGCTGGGTTTTGTACAGCAACAGTTTCTGTACCTGGTCTGTTGATAGAACCTCCATCTGTAATACCAGGACCTGCAAAACGTACCCTTCTTAAATAGTTGGCATATCCCAAACCTTCTTGGTTACCGGTTACACCGGCACCCAATCTCAATTTCAATGTAGATATGTTGTCACCCACAAAATCCTCTTCGCTTAATTTCCAAGCAAAAGCACCTGATGGGAAGTAACCATATTGATTGTCGCCACCAAATCTAGAAGAACCATCCGCCCTTACTGTGGCAGTAAACAAAAATTTGTCATTCAAGTTGAAATTGGCTCTTGCAAAGAATGATTGCAATTCATCAGTGTTGTCATACGTATCAACCCAAACCGCTGTATAAGGACCTGAAGTAACCGATAGGCTTTCAGTATCATCAAAAGGAATGATACGGTTGATAAAGCTGGAGCTTGCATCGTAACCTGCTTGTTGATATGCGCCAGAAATACTATTTCTAATGGAGTTCACATTATCAACTAGATCAGATTGCATTTCATTAAGATCAAAAGTGGAAGCTTGCCAACCTTGTGAGTTGAACCCTTCCCTTTTGAAGTCTTGGAAAGAGTAACCAACAATAACATCCAAAGAAGAGTTGTCAAAATCTTTCTTGTAGTTTAAGGTTGCTTCCAAAAGTTTGCTGGTCGCATTCAATAAATTGTATGCCGCTTGACCATTACCACTTACACGGTTAAAGTTGTTGATGTTTCCGGAAACTGCTGTCAATGCTTTGGCTTCGGAATCATCATAACCTACATTTACCTTACCGGTAAGTTCTGGAGTAAAGTCATATTCCGCGGAGAAATTGATCAACGCGCGGTTTGTATGGGTCTCTGATTGGTAGTTGGCAAGGTAGTTGGCAGGGTTTAACTGGTTTCCTTCAAGGAAGAAATATTGACTGGCCGGCCATGTTGGGTTGGCAGAATAGGCGGCACCTATCAAGTTACCACTTGCACCAGAATTTCCACTGATTGGTGGCTGATCATCGTTCACCCTTGAAATGGATGCTTGGAGATTAAGCCTAAGCTTGTCGTCCAAGAAACGGTGTCCAGCATTGATTCTACCGGTAATACGCTCTTGAGCAGATTTTTCAATTACACCAAATTGCTTTCCATAGGAAAAAGTAGCCCTAACGTTTCCACTTCCATAATTTCTGGAATATGAAAGGTTTTGGTTTTGGGAAGCAACTGTTCTAGTGATGTAGTCTTGCCAATCGGTATTATAACCAAAATCCACATCATCAGCAATTTGTTGACTTCTGACAGAAGCGGTTTGGGACAGGAATTCATTCCTGTCAAAAAGATCATATTTATTGGCAGGTTTTGAGATACTTAAATTGGAGTTGAATTCCCAAACACCACCTTGACCTGATTTACCACTTTTAGTGGTAATGATGACAACACCATTGGCACCACGGGAACCGTAGATAGCCGTGGCTGACGCATCTTTAAGGATGGACATGCTTTCAATGTCATTTGGGTTGATGAAGTTCAAAGGGTTACGGGTCGCGTTACCACCGTTGATTACATCACCACCTGAAGGAGTGGTAGACTCACCTGACAATGGCACTCCGTCCACTACGAACAAAGGATTGTTGTTGGATCGGATAGAGTTGGAACCCCTAATTCTAAGGTTCATCCCGGCACCTGGCTCACCACTGGCCTGTGTAATCTGCACACCCGCGGTTTTACCTTGGATCAATTGTTCCGGGGAAGCAATAACACCTCCGTTGAAATCTTCCGCTGTTACGGCAGCAACAGCTCCAGTAGCATCTTTTACCGTAGTTTGGCCGTAACCTATAATTACAACCTCATCCAAAGCTTGGGCATCCTCTTCCATGGTCACATTGATAGTTGATTGGCCATTTACGGCAATTTCAACTGTTTTAAAACCAATGTAGCTAAATACCAAGGTCGCAGAATCACCAATGTCACTCAGGGTATAATTACCGTCAAAATCGGTCTGCGTACCATTGGTAGTGCCTTTTACCAATACGCTCGCCCCTGGCAATGGTCCGTTAGCATCAGAAACGGTACCAGATACTGTCTGAGCTTTTGCCAATCCAAAGCATAAAAATGCCCCAAGTAGCAAAAAGCTTTTAAGTAGCGTAATCTTCATAAATAATTAATTTTAAGTTTAGTTAATTTTAATTCAAGTGTTAAACATATATAAAAATAATGTTAATCAAAATTTAAGCATATTGCAAAGTACAGCGAAAACGGTTTCGTGTTGATAACTTTGAACAAGTGTGTGGTTGACAAAACTTGATAGCTTGAGTTAGTTATATTACAATATATACAAAAAGAATTGTGGAATTCGCAATAACGCCACTAATATAGTATTTTTATTTTTTGATTATGTTAACAAGTCGAGGAGGTTTTGTGAAACTAACAGTTGGATTTTGTTAAAAAACATGGTTTGCCCGGTACCTTTTTCCTTTATTGAGTAATTTGCCGAGCTCATTCAACCAGCATAAATTTTTACTGCATTGAAAGCAAAGATTACCCTAAAAGATATTGCCAGGGAGCTAGAGGTTTCCATATCCACCGTTTCCAAAGCCTTAAAGAACAGCGAGGAAATCAGTCGGGACACCAAGGAAAAAGTACAGGCCTTTGCCAAACTCTATAACTACAAGCCCAACAATATTGCCATTAGTCTTAAAAACAAACGAACCAAGAACATTGGCGTGGTCATTCCGGATATTGTCCACCATTTTTTTACAACAGTGATCCGGGGTATCGAAAAATATGCGAATGCACGAGGATATAATGTAATCGTTTGTCTTTCCGAAGAATCGTTTGACAAGGAAGTCATCAATATGGAGATGCTGGCCAATGGTAGTATAGATGGCTTTATCATGTCCCTCTCTTCCGAAACACAGGAGAAAGGAGATTTTAACCATTTAAAGGAAGTGACGGAACAGGGTATTCCCGTGGTATTGTTTGACCGAATTACCAATGAGGTGGATTGTGACAAGGTCATCATCGATGATGAGTTGGGGGCATACATGGCCACCAAAAAGTTCATTGAACAAGGAAAGAAGAAAATCGCCCTGATCACTACGGATGATTATCTAAGTGTCAGCAAGGCACGGACATCCGGATATAGAAAGGCTTTGGAAGAAAGTAGTCTTGGCGTGGATGAATCCAGAATCCTTAAGTTGCCTTCCATGGAAATGGATGAAAAAAGAATTAAGGATTTTCTTGATAGCCAAGAATTGGATGCCGTACTGTGTGTGAATGAGATTTTTGCAGTGTACAGCATGGGGCTGGCGCAGCGGAAAGGATTGAAAATACCGGAAGACATCTCATTTATTGGTTTCACGGACGGCTTATTGTCCAAATATGCCAACCCAAGTCTTACGGTGGTTTCCCAGCACGGGGAAAAAATGGGCGAAGTTTCTGCAAAGATGCTCATAGACAAGGTGGAAAGCGAAGAAGAGGAGGAAACATACCAGACTAAAATTTTAGAGCCAACACTTGTCATTAGAGATTCCATATTTCACTAAGTTTGCCCCATCCTAATTAAATAGGATCACTACATTTGCTTATCAAGATTTTAAGTAACCATGAATCAAGATTATATCAAAGCCGATTCTTGGTCCATTATTGAAGAGGGGTTCGACAAAGAACAGGTCAAATCCTCCGAAAGCCTTTTCAGTTTGGGGAACGGCGCCATGGGCCAACGTGCCAATTTTGAAGAAAAATACTCTGGGGAAACATTCCAGGGAAGCTATATAGCAGGTGTCTACTATCCGGACAAGACACGAGTGGGATGGTGGAAAAATGGATACCCTGAATATTTTGCCAAAGTCCTTAACGCACCTAATTGGATCGGGATCGATATCCTGGTAAATAATCACCCCTTGGATTTGAACACCTGTAAAAGAGTGGACAATTTCCGTCGCGAGCTAAATATGAAGGAAGGATGGTACAAACGAAGCTTTGTGGCCACCATGCCAAATGATTTGAAAGTTGCCGTGGAAGTGATTCGTTTCTTGAGCCTGGATTTGGATGAAACAGGAGCCATTCAGTATAACCTACAAGTATTGAATTCGGATGCTGAAATAACCATGACCCCTTATTTGGATGGAGGTATCAAAAACATGGACAGCAACTGGGACGATAAGTTTTGGAACATTACCCAAATATCTTCCAAGGCCAATCGAGGTTATGTGGAATCCCATACCATGAAGACCAATTTTTCCGTTTGCACCTTTATGCAGGCCGAAGTATACGTTGATGATGAAAAATCTGATATAGCTCCATCCGTTGTAGAGGCGGAAACCACTGTTCGCCATTCCTATAATAGTAAGGTAGAAAAGAATCAAACTGTGACCTTGATTAAGTTCGGTGGATATGTGGTTGATAGAAATCACCCAAAGGACACATTGAAAAAGGTGGCCGGTGACATTTTGGATAAAGCTACCCAAATTGGCTTTGATGGATTGTTGGAAAAACAGAAGGAAGCTTGGGCCCATATTTGGGAAATGAGCGATATCACCATTCAAGGAGATGTAAAGGCCCAGCAGGGAATCCGTTTCAACATCTTTCACCTTAACCAAACATATTTGGGAACAGATTCCCGATTGAACATAGGTCCGAAGGGATTTACAGGTGAGAAATATGGGGGAAGCACCTATTGGGATACCGAAGCCTATTGTTTGCCATTCTACATGGCTACCAAGGACCAACAAGTGGCGTGGAATCTTTTGAAATATCGCTACAATCATTTGGAAAAGGCCATTGAGAATGCAGAAAAACTTGGTTTTTCCAATGGAGCGGCCCTATACCCCATGGTGACCATGAACGGTGAGGAATGCCACAACGAGTGGGAAATCACCTTTGAGGAAATTCACCGTAACGGAGCCATCGCGTTTGCTATTTTCAACTATGGGAGGTTTACGGGAGATGATAGCTACATCCCACAAATGGGATTGGAAGTACTCATCGGTATAGCCAGGTTCTGGCATCAACGGGTCAATTTCTCTGAAGAGAAACAGAAGTATGTTATGCTCGGGGTTACGGGTCCCAACGAATATGAAAACAATGTGAACAACAACTGGTACACCAACTGTTTGGCTAAATGGTGTATCGACTATACCCTTGCCCAAATTAAAAAAGTGTCCAAAGATTATCCAAATGACCATAAAAGGATTATGGATAAGGTGAAGCTAGGCCAGGCAGAATTGGATGGTTGGGCAAAAGTGGCCGGCAATATGTATTTCCCTTATTCGGAAAAGCACAAAGTGTTTTTGCAGCAAGATGGCTTTTTGGACAAGGAAATGATCAAGGTCCAAGATTTGGACAAGTCTCAAAGGCCCATCAACCAAAAATGGAGCTGGGACCGAATTTTGCGATCCCCATATATCAAACAGGCCGATGTGCTCCAAGGATTCTATTTCTTTGAAGATCAATTCTCCCAAGAAGAGCTGGAACGCCATTTTGATTTTTATGAACCGTTCACGGTGCACGAATCCTCGTTGTCGCCTTGTGTACATAGCATCCAGGCTGCAAAATTGGGTCGAATGGAACAAGCGTACACCTTTTATTTAAGGACTTCACGATTGGACTTGGACGACTATAACAAGGAAGTGGAAGAAGGATTGCATATTACCTCCATGGCAGGTACTTGGATGAGTATTGTGGAAGGTTTTGGCGGTATGCGCGTGGTTAGTGACACCCTTAGTTTTGAACCCCAAATCCCTGAGCAATGGGATTCCTTTTCGTTCAAGATCAATTTTAGGAACCAAATTATTACCATCAAAGCTTCGGCCAAAGGGACTTCCTTTGAGATTTCAGGAGATAAGGCCCTAGATATACAAGTACAGGGTAAAACCGTTGAATTAGTTCCGGGGAAAGTCGTAACAGTATGAAAAACAAGGGTCTCATAGTTTTATTGATGCTCATCGGTATGCTTTCTTCCTGTAAGAAAGAGATCCAACCCAAAGAAGTTGATTTGCCCATGAAGAAGAAAGCCGTCGTATACCAAGTTTTTACCCGCTTGTTCGGAAATACAAATACCAACAACAAACCTTGGGGAACCATAGAGGAAAATGGAGTGGGCAAATTTGCCGATTTCTCTGATAAAGCGCTGGGTGAGATCAAAGCCCTCGGGGTAACCCATGTTTGGTATACAGGAGTTCCCCATCATGCCCTGATCAATGATTATACAGCCTACGGCATTTCCAATGATGACCCTGACGTGGTCAAAGGGCGTGCTGGATCGCCTTATGCAGTTAAGGATTATTACAATGTGAACCCTGATTTGGCCATGGACCCCGCTAATCGGCTAGAGGAGTTCAAAGCCTTGATAGACCGTACGCACAATGCAGGGATGAAAGTCATTATCGATATTGTTCCCAACCACGTGGCTCGGAATTATGAGGCAATCACCAATCCAGAAGGTGTGGAGGATTTTGGCGCAAAGGATAATACTGCGGTTGAGTATGATGTGAACAACAACTTCTATTACATTCCAGGTGAGGCATTTAAGGTGCCTGAGTGGCAAGATGGTTATTTGCCCTTGGGGGGTGAAGAGAACAACTTGGCGGATAGTAAGTTTGAAGAAAACCCTGCTAAATGGACCGGAAACGGGTCGCGATTGGCGCAGCCCAATTTTCACGATTGGTATGAGACCGTGAAAATCAACTATGGGGTAAGACCAGATGGCACCCATGATTTTGAGGCCCTTCCGAGTGATTTTGATGGCAAAGACTACAAAGCCCACTATGATTTTTGGAAAGAGAAGACCCTTCCCGATTCTTGGCACAAGTTTAAGGACATTGCACTGTACTGGCTAGATTTTGGAGTGGACGGTTTCCGCTTTGATATGGCGGAGATGGTACCTGTGGAATTTTGGAGCTATCTCAATTCCAGCATTAAAATGAAGAATCCGGATGCCTTTTTATTGGCGGAAGTATACAATCCGAGCCTGTATCGGGATTACATCCACAAGGGTAAGATGGATTACCTCTATGACAAAGTGGAGTTGTACGATAGCATCAAACATATTATGAAAGGATATGGATGGACAGACCATATTCCCGTGGTGCAAAAAGGAATGGCCGATATTGAGCACCACATGCTCCATTTTTTGGAAAACCATGATGAGCAACGCATTGCCAGCCCGGAATTTGTTGGAGATGCCCAAATAGCAAAACCGGCCATGGTGGTTTCGACAACCTTGAGCACCTCACCTACCATGATTTATTTTGGTCAGGAAGTGGGGGAGCCTGGGGCAGAGGACGCTGGTTTTGGAAAACCATCAAGAACATCCATATTTGATTACATAGGTGTTCCACATCTTCAACGGTGGGTTAACAATAAAGAGTTTGATGGAGGCCAACTTACCGATGGCGAAAGAGAATTAAGGGATTTCTATAAACGACTCCTCAATTTCACCATCCAAAGTGATGCCCTCATGGGGGATTATCAAGAAATTCATTTTTTCAATAAAGAGCATACGCCAGGTTATGACCACCGAGTACTTTCCTTTGTGCGTTGGTCGCCCAATGAAAAATTGATCATCGTGACCAATTTCGATGCCCAAAAAAGTTATGCCTTCGATTTAAAAATACCTCAGGACGTAATTGGCAAATGGGAGTTGAAAGACCAAGGGTATCCGTTGCAGGAAGCATTGTATGGACAGGTGAAGAAATCTTTGGTTATCACAAATGGGGAGGGGACAATCAGCGTGGAGCTAGCACCTTTGCATAGCTACATTTTCAAGGTAGAAGAATAAAAAAACGGATTGCAGAGCAATCCGTTTGAGACTTTATAAAATTCTAGGCTATTCTTTTGCGGCCGTTTTTTGGTAAACGAAACCAATGACAGCACCGATGATTCCATAAAAGACGATATCGAGGACTGCTTCCGCAAGATGTCCGGTCGAATCCATGATATTGGCGGTTCCATATTGCAGAAGACCCATGCCGATGCCCACAAATACACCTATCCATGCACCAAATTTGAATCCTTCACCCATAGAGTGATGCCCTTTTGCCCATTTCTGGTATAAAGTACTTAGGGCGAATACGGCGATTAAATTGGAGAGGGCGATCAACCCTAGGTCAGGGGTCTCCTTCATGACATTTACAATGGAGTGCCCTTCAAAAAAATCCATAGTGGCAATACCCCAAATAAGGTATCCCAAAAAAAACATGACAATGGTGCCGACCAGGGTGGCCAGCAAATTCGATTTTGAAAACATGTTAATTGATTTAATTGGTTATTGATGTGATAAATGTATTAATTTAAAATTATGAAAATATTAAAAAATTAATATAAATATTATGATATCAATAATTTATAAAACATATTTTAATGTATTCCTTACCTAAAAGACAGGTTTGGATTCACTTTAAAATTGT
>JAGQZL010000180.1 GCA_020434915.1 Allomuricauda sp.
AGAGGTAAAACTGTTTTTTGTGTTTGCCATCAGGTAACATGTTTTCTATGGCCCCGATGATGCCTTCTGGTTGCAAATCTCGACTACCCATTCCGAAGGATCCCGAATAAATGGCGGGCATATCGGAAATAGAGTAGGAGGTCAGCTCTGGGTAGGCTTTATTTTTCTTGTCGCGTCCATTTTCTACACATTTGTTCAATACGGAACGGACTTCACGGGTAATGGGAGAATCTACGGCCAATGGTTGGTCCAGACGTTCCAAAATAGTAACCGCTTTTTTGCCTTTCAAAATCTCACCAAGCATATCTGAAGGGAATGGTCGGAACATCACCAAATCCACCACACCCACTTTTATGCCGCGGGTTTCACGAAGGTAGTCGACAACAGCTTCGGCACTGGGCACCAAACTGCCCTGACCTAAAATAAGGTAATCGGCATCTTCTGCCTTGTAGGTCATTACGCGGTTGTATCGCCTTCCGGTTAGCTCGTAGTATTCATCAAATGCACGATCCGCTAATTCTTGAATATGATCAAAGAAGAAGGGACGTTGTGCGGCAACACTCTGCATATAGGAATCTTGGTTTTGAACAATACCGGCCATAACAGGATTGTCCACATCCCACAATTCGGGGATTCGGCGACGCGTTTCGCCATAAATGATTCGTTGTGCAGGGGTCGGTGTTTTGATGATATCGTCTGGTCTGCCCAAATATTCCTTGATCAATTCACGTTCCGGCAAAAGGAAGGATTCGATCAAGTGAGTGGTCAGGAATCCATCCTGAGCAATGATACCGGGAGTAAGTGCCAGTTCTGCAATGCGGTGAGCTATAATGTTAAGGTCGGCAACGTGTTGTGCCTTTTTTGCGAACATTTGGAAAAACCCGGTATCATCAATGGCATGGTAATCATCATGGCCAGCGTGTACGTTCAAGGTGGATTTGGTCATGGCCCGTGCACCAATATTCAAGACATAGGTAAGACGTTTACCCACAGCGGCATAAAGGGATTCGTGCATGTAAGCAATACCTTGACCGGATGAAAAGTTGGAAGCCCGGAGCCCTGTCATGGATAGACCAGCCGTAACGGCTGCCGCAGCGTGCTCTCCTTCGGGTTCAATAAAAATCAGTGGCTTTCCGGAAATATTCAAATGCCCTTTGGCAGCCGCATCGGCCCAATACTCACCCATCTGAGTGGATGGGGTAATGGGAAATGCCCCTGCTGCATCTGTGGATTCGCGTTCGCACATGATCGCGGCCGTGTTTCCGTCCATTGCAACTGGTTTGCCGGGATATTTGTATTTGGATGATTTTTTGTCTTTTGTCTTTGTTTCTTTTGTGGGGATTCCAATTTTCTGCAAAACTGACTGGCTCATAATATGAGGATTAATGTTGTAGTATTATATAGGTGTGCTTTCAAAATTTTTCAATTGGTCACTCTAGCCAATTGTTTGGCATAGGCAGCCAAATCAATGCAGCTTTTCATTTCATCAAACTCCGCACTGAATTCATCATCTCTATCAAACTTTAAGGGGCTCAAATCGAAACTTTTAAATTCATTACTGATGTTTTGACATTTGTTCAGCAAGATTTCGACGGTGTC
The DNA here is from genome assembly GCA_020434915.1 of Allomuricauda sp. Classification (GTDB taxonomy): domain Bacteria; phylum Bacteroidota; class Bacteroidia; order Flavobacteriales; family Flavobacteriaceae; genus Flagellimonas. Next base: position 1,600 of record JAGQZL010000180.1, read on the forward strand.
CTCTTCATTAAATTCATTTCCGTGTCTCAACAGAAAACCTTTTAAATAATGGGATATGGATTTTCGGGCACTTCGGCACACCATATAGGGTACAACATCTTCTGCTGGCCGATTCAATTCACTTTGGGCTGCCTCAAGAAATTGATCAGCTTGATCGAATTTGGTTTTGATTTGATGGGTGTCCATTTTAAAAAGTTTTTGGCTAACAATAGGGAATCAAGGGAATTGTTAGGAATTGTCATTAAAATTAGAGAAAGTAAAGAGTTCATTTAATGACATTTATCAGGTGGAACCCAAAACGGGAAGAACAGGTCAGTCGATAAAAAATCAAGGAATTATGGGCTTTGGGGTACAGATATTTCCAATGCAAAAGCATTCATGTCTTGAGCCCAGAAGAAATTACATCTGATTGACTCAATAGATGTCACTTGGAACCTATGGTGTCAAAACCAAGGATTTCTGTAGAATATCGAATCGCTTAAAGTAGATGTATGCTTTCATTGCGATATGCATCCAGTTTGGGAGAGCTTGGGTCCAATTCTGTGATTAACGTATCCAAATTGCCAATGTCGCAGATCTTGTAACGGTTGTAGGTATTCAGTTTGGCCGAAATACATAAAGAAACCACTTTCTTGGATGCCCGTATCATGGCTTTCTTCATTTGGGCGATTTCCCAGTCAACTTCGGTAATGCCTTTCTGGATATCCAAATAACCTGTTCCCAAGAAGCAGATATCTGCCTTAATTTCAGAAAGAATGTTGATAGATCCTCCACCAATGGTCAATTGTGAACTTCTGGATAGTTTTCCTCCAATAAGGAAAATCTCATGATGTTTGGGCAATCGTTGGGATAATTCGATGGCCATGGAAAGGCTGGGTGTGAAAAAAGTCAGGGATATTTTTTTGGGGATGAGTTTGATAAGCTCTATATGTGTTGACCCTCCACTGATCAGCAAAACGTCACCTTCCTTAATCAGGGAAACCGCCTTTTGGGCAATGGAAACCTTACTGTCGAGCTGATAGATATCCGTAGATCGATCGGAATATACATTGAAACCATTGGACAAGGCACCGCCATGCACTTTTTTCAGTTTTTTAGCGGAATCCAGCTCTTTGATATCCCGCCGAACTGTATCAATGGACACGTTGAGCATATTGGCCAAATCGGCTAAAACCACCCTGTTGTGTAGTTGGACCTCCGTTAGGATAAATTGATGTCGTTCAGTCTTGTTCATAAAAACAAATATAGAATATTAGGATGCAATAAAAAACAGCAATTTATCTTGTAAAATCACAAGAAATATCAATATATATTGATTTATGCAATAAAAAGCTGCAAAAAAAATTGCAATATTGAAAATTGGTCGTTATGTTTGTTGCAAATGCTCAAAAGAACTCAACTTATGAAAAAACTCAACTACATGTTACTCTTTCTGACCATGTTCTTGGGGGTGAACACCATGTTTGCCCAATCCTCGACCGTTTCAGGAACAGTAAGTGACAATGTTGGTCAACCTTTGCCGGGGGCCAATGTGTTTATCAAAGGGACCTCCTTAGGTGGGGTGACCGATTTTGATGGAAAGTTTCAATTTGAGGTAAGCGATGCCGAAGGGAAGACTTTGGTGGTCAGCTATCTTGGATTTGTGACCAAGGAATTGGTGCTTACGGGAAGCACCCAAGATCTATCAATTGCCTTATCAGAGGATTCTAACAAACTGGATGAGGTTATTGTTTTGGGATCTTCAGTGACCCAAGAGCGGAAAAAACTGGGTAATGCCATTACCACGGTACAGTCCGCTAAATTGGTGGAAGCTGCACCAGTCAGTGTGACTTCCTCATTACAAGGAAAAGTGCCCGGGGCACAGATTACCCAAAACTCAGGGGATCCTGCAGGTGGTTTTTCCATTCGTTTAAGGGGACCCAGTACTATCAAAGGATCTTCGGAACCTCTTTACGTAGTGGATGGGGTAGTGGCCAGTAACCTGACCACGAATGTTACCAACCTAAATGTTCCTGCTGGGGATGCAAGTCCAGGTCAGAACAGGATGGTGGACATCAATCCGAACGACATTGACAACATCAACATTCTAAACGGGGCAGCAGCTGCGGCCATATATGGCTCAAGGGCTTCCAACGGGGTGGTTGTGATTACTACCAAAAAAGGAAGGTCTTTCGACAATGGACCTGAAATGACATTTAAAACAGGTGTCAACATCAACACCATCCGTAAGAAATTGGATCTGAACTTAGTTGGCGAACAATTTGAAACGGTTCCGGTGGGTGCTTTGGCTGGTAGATTGTGGCCAATTTTTGGTTTTAATACTGAAACCAACACGGCCACTCCCTACTTGAACTTGAGTACGGATAAATTCAATATTACCCGTTATGACTATCAGGATGATATTTTCCAAACCGGTTTTGGAACGGACAACCACTTTATGGTGCGCGATGGAAACAGTAAAATGAACTATTTGGCATCTGTGGGCTATACCAGCAATGAAGGTATTGTTAAGAATACCAAGTATAACCGCTTTTCCGCCCGGTTGAAGTTTGGCCATAACGTGGCAGATTGGATTTCTTATGACATTGGACTTTATTTTTCAAGCAGTAAGTCTGATGAAAAACCTGATGGAAACGTGTTCTGGAGTCCCATCAATGCCATGAACATTACCAACAATGTGTATGATATTTCCCAACGGGATGCCAATGGAAACCTGTTGGCGGTGGAACCAACAAGGGTGAACCCATTGAGTATCATTGAAACATTTGATATTACCCAAAACGTAGATAGATTGATACCGAATGCTCATGTAAAGATCACTCCGGTTGAAAATTTGACCATCGATCAAATTATTGGGGTAGATACTTATAAGCAGAAGGGACATATCTCTATCCCGGTTTATCCATATGATGGTGTAAACCCGGCTTATTTTAATGATGGTTATTTAGGAGATGCCGAAGCCAAGATATTCAACTGGAACTATGATATTACTGCAAATTACGATTGGGATATCAATGAAAAACTGAATTCTTCCACAACTGCAGGATACAGCTTCCAAGCAAGTCAACTGGAATTGGATGCCACCCAGGGCAGGGGATTGGATGCTTCCGGAACCCCGACCATCCCATTACAGTACAATCCAGTGGATTCCAATTTGGATATCTATGGGTTCTTCTTGCAGGAAACCCTTTCCTATGACAATAAATTGTTCTTCACCGTGGCCGGTCGTGTAGACGGTGCCACCAATTTTGATGTGGACAACAGAAGTAATTTTTACCCAAAGGTGTCCGGTTCCTACCTAATTTCCAACGAGCCTTTCTGGAACACTGATGGATTCTTTAATTCTGCCAGGCTACGGGCTTCTTATGGGGAAGCAGGTAACCTTACCGCCATCTCTCCCTATGAAAGATTTGGCAGCTATACACCCAATGAGTTTGCTGGAACTGGAAGTTTGCAACAGAACAATAGGCTTGGAAACGAAGACTTGGTTCCGGAACGTACCAAAGAGTTTGAAATAGGTGCCGACCTAAGTTTTTGGAATGATAGGGCAGGATTATTGTTCTCTTACTATAATCAAAAAATTGAAGATTTGATAGTGACCCGTGTTTTGGCCCCATCCATTGGAGGTGCATCCAGAACCGAGAATGTGGGTAGCATGGAAAACAAGGGATTGGAAATATATGCAAGGGTAACCCCGGTAAAAACAGCTGATCTGACTTGGAATGTGAACGTAAACTTCAGTACCAATAAAAACAAGGTGTTGAAAACGATCGGTGGTGATATCACCGTTGCCACTGTTGCCGGTGCAGCACCAATTGTAAGGGAGGGGGAGCCTCTAGGGGTTTTCTACGGTACGTATTATGCAAGGGACGATAATGGAGACTTCATATTGTCCGGGCCATCTGATACTGGAGCACCCGTAGGGGTTCCACAACAGGAAAGAGGGGATGCCGCCACTGGTATTGCCCAGCGTGATGCCAATGGGCAACCTGTAGGGGATGCGCTTAGGAAAATCATTGGTGATCCCAACCCGGATTATATCATGGGTATCGGAACAGATCTGAAATACAAAAACTTTGGTTTTTCCATGTTGTGGGAGTCTGTACAAGGGTTTGATGTTTTTGATGCCGATAAGCGTACCCGCCAAGGAGTTGGTTTGGGTAGGTTGGCCGCCCAGGAACTTACAGGTGAACTTCCAAGGGGATACATTGCAGGTATTTACCCCATTGAAGAATTTAGGATAGAGGACGGTTCCTTTGTGAAGTTGCGGGAAATTGCATTGTCCTATACCTTCGACTCACTTTTCAACGATACCTTGAAGGACGTAAAAGTGTCCTTGATAGGAAGAAACTTGAT
>JAGQZL010000181.1 GCA_020434915.1 Allomuricauda sp.
CATAAAATAGAAGCTATTTTCAAGGCATTTGCCAAATCCATTAAAATGGCTGTAAAACGGGATGTGGAAAAAATGGTATTGCCCTCAACCAAAGGAATGTTATAATGAAAATAGTGATCATCGATTACGGGGCTGGAAACATCCAGAGTATCAAATTTGCCATTAGGCGGTTAGGGTACGATGCAGTTTTGAGTCATGAGGTGGAAGAAATCAAAAATGCGGATAAGGTGATTTTCCCAGGGGTTGGCGAAGCAAGTTCCGCCATGAAAAAATTAAGGTCAACCGGATTGGACAAGTTAATCCCGAATCTGAAACAACCCGTTCTGGGCATTTGTTTGGGGATGCAACTCATGTGTCATTCCTCAGAAGAAGGAGATACCGAAGGCTTGGGCATTTTTAATTTGGATGTAAAGAAATTTTCCAATCAAGTGAAAGTGCCCCAAATTGGCTGGAACCAGATTTCAGAATTGAAAAGTGACCTCTTCAAGAATATACCTGAAGAATCGTACATCTATCTGGTTCATAGCTATTATGCACCCTTGGGAGAAGAAACCATTGCTGTTTCCAATTATGGATTGCGATATAGTGCTGCCTTACAAAAGGGAAACTTTTACGGGGTACAATTTCACCCTGAAAAGAGTAGTGATGTCGGCAGTAACATTTTGAAGAATTTTCTAACATTGATCTAAAATGGAATTTCACATTTCTCAGGATAAGGATAGACTGAATGTCGAAAAAGTCCACCAAGAAGTAACGGCCACATATTGGGGCAAAGGCAGAACATGGGAACAAACCTTGATGACCATAGAAAAATGTACTTGTTTTGGAATGTATTCTGAAAATGGAGAGCAAATTGCCTATGCGAGAATGATGTGTGACGGCCTAACATTTGCCTATTTAATGGATGTGATCGTATTTGACCCCCACAAAGGAAAAGGGCTGGGCAAACAAATGATACAGTTTATTCTGGACCTTCCCGAGGTAAAGCAAGTAAATACCGTAGCACTAAAAACATTGGACGCCCACAGTTTTTATGAAAGTTTTGGGTTTAAGAGAGTAGGAGATTCAGAAATGTGGATGTCCATAGACAGGAAAAAATATAATCTAGCATGAGACTGATTCCGGCCATCGATATTATTGAAGGAAAATGTGTGCGATTGTCCAAAGGGGACTATGGGACCAAGAAAATCTATAATGAAAATCCCCTGGAAGTGGCCAAGGAATTTGAAGCACACGGCATTCAATACCTTCATTTAGTGGATTTGGATGGGGCTAAATCCAAGCATCTCGTAAACCATCGCGTGTTGGAAACCATTGCATCCAAGACCTGTCTGAAGATAGATTTTGGGGGTGGGCTCAAAACGGACAAGGATTTGCACATCGCTTTTGAAAATGGAGCCAATCAGATTACGGGAGGAAGTATCGCAGTCAAGGACAAAGAGACCTTTTTGGGTTGGTTGGAAAGCTACGGAACAGAAAAAATAATCCTTGGAGCCGATGCCAACAACGAAAAAGTAGCCGTTTCAGGATGGCAGGAAGAATCCGAAAAGGAATTGATTCCTTTCATTCAAACATATCAAAAAGAAGGAATCCAATATATTATTTGTACGGATATTGGTAAGGACGGTATGCTACAAGGCCCTTCTTTTGACCTGTACAAAAAGATTTTGGACAGTACGCAAATTGATGGGATGCCAAGCGTTCATTTGATTGCCAGTGGTGGCATCTCTACATTTGATGAGTTGCCCAAACTTGCGGAACTGGGTTGCGAAGGTACCATCATTGGCAAAGCGATTTATGAGAACAGAATCAGTTTAAAACAACTGGAAAACTACATACTTGAAAATGGATAGGGAACAACAACTTCAGGAAGAGCTCATCTGGAATGTAGGCTATCGTATGGATGAAAGCTTACGCATGATCAAAATTTGCTTGGATCAGTTGGCAGAGGAAAAAGTCTGGCAGAAGCCCAATGACTCCAGCAATAGCATTGGCAACTTGATTCTTCACTTATGTGGCAATATCACTCAATACGGTATTGCCTCCATTAAAAATGAGGAGGATAATCGAAAACGGGATGAGGAATTTTCCACAACATCCGGATATTCAAAAGAAGAATTGGTCCAAAAGCTTTCGGACACTATTTCCGAGGCAAAAAGGGCCTTTTATGATGCTCCACTGAATGAATTGTTACGAAAACGTTCCGTGCAGGGTTTCAACTTTTCGGGAGTGGGAAACATTATCCATGTTACCGAGCATTTGTCCTACCATACAGGGCAAATTGCATTGTGGACCAAGATTATCAACAACAATGATTTAGGATTTTATAGTGGGGTAAATCTGAATGCCAAGAACGAATAACGTCATTCCGAACTTGTTTCGGAATCACATCAGAATGAAACAAAGTTTTGTTTACATATTAACAAATAAATATAGAACTACATTCTACATAGGAGTAACTGCAAACCTGATAGAAAGAGCTAGGATGCACCGAGAAGGAGTTGGTTCAAAATTTACTGAAAAATATAATCTCAAAGATTTAGTCTATTTTGAAGAATTTTCTGAAATCAATCAAGCTATTGCCAGAGAAAAGCAATTAAAGAATTGGTACCATGATTGGAAAATTAATCTGATAAAAGAACAAAACCCAAATCTTGAAACTTTGAATTACTAAAACGAATGAGACCCTGAAACAAGTTCAGGGTGACTAGCGAGTTTTAAAGATGATTTCATTGGAAAACGTCATGCCGAACTTGTTTCGGCATCTCATCAACTAGAGTTGAAACAAATAAACCCTAAATAGTTAGGGGTGACGAAAAATATGCTGACAAAAAGAATCATACCCTGTCTGGACATCAAAAACGGAAGAACCGTGAAAGGTGTCAATTTTGTGGATCTTCGGGATGCCGGTGACCCTGTGGAACTGGCTGATTTCTACGCAAATGAAGGAGCTGACGAGTTGGTATTTTTGGATATTTCCGCCACCGAAGAAAAACGCAAGACCTTGGCGGAATTGGTATACCATGTAGCGGAAACCATTAATATTCCGTTCACTGTGGGAGGTGGTATCTCTTCGGTGGAAGATGTGGATATTCTATTAAAAAATGGTGCCGATAAAGTTTCCATCAACTCATCCGCTGTCAAAAGACCCGAATTGATTAACGAACTAGTGGCCAAATTTGGCTCTCAATGCATCGTGGTCGCTATTGATGCCAAACAGATAGATGGAAACTGGAAAGTTCATTTGGTGGGAGGAAAGGTACCCACCGAAATTGACCTGTTTGACTGGGCCAAAGAAGTAGAGGAGAGGGGAGCCGGAGAAATTCTGTTCACCTCCATGGACCATGATGGCACCAAAAATGGCTTTGCCAATACTGCATTGGCACAACTATCGGAATTGGTCAATATACCCATTATTGCATCGGGTGGGGCGGGAACAGTTTCCCATTTTACGGATACTTTTAAAGACGGAAAAGCGGATGCAGCCCTGGCTGCGAGTGTATTTCACTTTAAGGAGATTGAAATTAACAAACTAAAAGAAGAATTGATGGGGGCAGGAATTCCCGTTAGAATTTAGCTCAAAGTTACATCGAGTTGTCATCCTGAGCGCAGTCGAAGGAGCCACGAGATGTTCTAAAATTTAAAGACCATGAAAATAGACTTTACCAAAAACCCAGATGGATTGGTCCCGGCGATCATTCAAGATGCGAGCACCAAAAATGTACTCATGTTGGGCTATATGAACCTAGAGGCTTTGGAGGTTACCCAAAAGACCCAGAAAGTAACTTTTTTTAGTCGTACCAAGCAACGACTTTGGACCAAGGGTGAAGAAAGTGGAAATTATCTGAACCTGGTTGACGTGAAAGTGGATTGCGACAATGATACCCTTTTAATCTCCGTGAATCCTGCTGGACCTACGTGCCATAAAGGAACCGATACCTGTTGGGCAGAAGAGAATGTTCAAACCTACGGATTTTTATCGCAGTTGGAAAACATCATCACTTCCAGAAAAAACGACCCGGAAAATCCTGACAGTTATGTGGCCTCGCTATTCCGTAAGGGCATTAACAAAATAGCCCAAAAAGTGGGAGAGGAAGCTGTGGAAACCGTAATAGAAGCCAAGGATGACGATAAAGACCTATTCCTGAACGAAAGTGCGGACCTATTGTTCCATTACTTGATCCTGCTACAAGCTAAGGGATTTGAACTTAGGGATGTAGTGCAAATCTTAGAGTCGAGACATTAAAAAAGGGCTCTCTTTTGAAGCCCTTTTTCGTTCTAAACCACGATTAATTCTTGTTTATCACCTTGGATGAACCTGACAATTCACTTCTTGTGATGATCGCAGCTCCCTTGTAATTGAGGGTACTTGCACCGGATGCGCTGACCTCTATGGATTCATCCACTGTTAGAAAAGCAACACTGGCTCCTGTAAGTTTCATGTTCAATTCAGCAATGTGGAGATCATAATCCCGCATATCACTGCTGCCATACAGTTCGGCTTCCAAGAACGAAACATTACCGTAAAAGTCCATTGTTGAAGCTCCATCTACAACTGTGCGCAAATCATTGGCATTTACCTCCCCAAATACGTGGGAAGCTCCAGAGATATGGACACTGCCGTTCTGGATGACCCAAGGGCTATCCAATGTTAGCTCAGATGCACCGCTAACAAAAAGGGAAGAAAGGTTTTTGGTGGTCACATAGGCATTCAAAGTGGCGTTGCCTTTAACCGATGTTCGGTTCTTTAATCGAATGACCAATTGGTCACCATCCTTTTCCACCACAATTTTTTCATGCAAATTGTTGTTTGCCTCAATTCGAATGTCTTCTTCCGTATCCGAAAAAATGACATGTACCTTAAAAGTATCGGAAATTCTCAACTCACTATAGCCTGTGATGTCATGCTGTTTGGAGGTTACTTCCCCTTCGGCTCGGATGGTATCATAATCACAGGAAGTTAAAAATGTAAATAGCGTAGCCAGTGAAAAAATAATAGCTTGTTTTCTCATGATGATTGTTTTTTGATTGATTGAAATTTTATCGGGTTGGAATCGGAATCCATTGAAATGGAACCGGCAACCATTCTTCTTCTTCGTTTTTTGTGTAGACCTGATTGTTATGGGTATAAACCAATTGAATTTCAATCGGTTCTTGGTTGTTGATGTTCTTTTTCATCAGTCCAATTGTTTTTTATACCGGTTCCTTCCCATATTGAAGACGCCAAGTTTTACCCCTATACCTGCCGAAAATCCATTGATTCGGTCCAAAGGGCTCTGTGCCAAATCTATTTTGCTGGAAAACCGATACCGGGCACCGGCCTCCAACTGAACATACCTTGAGATATTGAACAAAACGTTCATTCCCGGTTCCAAAACAAATACAGCGTCGATGTCATCATCGTCCAAATCCACATTTTCATCATTTATCACCGCTTGATGGTCTACATACCCCACACCACCGCCACCGATCAATATCGGAAAGGATAGACTTACCCTTCTTTTACCAAACAAAATCGGTTCCAAGTGTAGTCCTCCATAGACGGCCACAATGTCATCGTTGTTAGCTGTTCTTGGGTTGAAAATATTCTGCTCGGAATAAAGGATGTTGGCCATAAATCCCACTTCAAACTGTCGGTTGGCCACGTAGGCCACTTTTAAACCACCGATGTAGGTTTCCTCACCCTCAATTTCACCAAAGTAGGTGGAAAGTCCAAGATAGACCCCGTGGACCACATTTTTGCGATCATTGAAAGTGATGTACTGGTCATTGTCCTCTTGGGAAAAAGACATAAGACCCACTAGTAAAAAAAATAAAAGTGTTGTCGTTTTTTGATTGTTCATTTTGTTAGGTTTTTGATTGAATTCTATATAATGACAATGTAATTGCCAAAGGGTTGCATCTACTAGTAGATTTTAATC
>JAGQZL010000182.1 GCA_020434915.1 Allomuricauda sp.
TATTACTTTTGCATAACCTATATACTATAAAATGAATGTAATTGAGAGTTTACAATGGCGTTATGCCACCAAAAAATTTGATCCTTCCAAAATTCTTTCAGAAGAAAAGTTAAACATATTAAAACAGGCTTTTAATTTAACTGCAACGTCTTTTGGTCTGCAAACCATTACACTATTGGTGGTAAAAGATAAAGTAGTTAGAGAACGGCTTGTAGAACCTTCTTTTAACCAAAAACAGGTATTGAATGCCTCACACTTGCTGGTCATTTGTATAAACGAAACGATTTTGGATACAGATGTTGATTTGCTTTTTGATAATATCAAAAATATTAGAGATACTCCCGAGACCATATTGAAGCCCTATCGTAAAGATTTAAAAGTGATGATGAAGAATATGACCAAACAAGAACGTCAGGAGTGGTCCATAAAACAAGCCTATATAGCTTTGGGCAATTTAATGACCGTTTGTGCTATCGAAAAAATAGATTCGTGCCCAATGGAAGGTTTTGTACCAGAAGTGTTTGATGACATTTTAAATTTGAAAGCTAAAAGTTTAAAATCAGTATTATTGTTACCAGTAGGTTACAGGGCTGCTGATGATATGTTTGCCTCATTTAAGAAAGTGAGAAAATTTGTCGATGAGAGTGTTATCGAAATGTAGTTAAAACTCGTGTTTAAGTTTTGACTAACATCTGTATTGCACTATATTTGTTCTTCACATAAACCCCAACATATGAAAAGAGGTATTCTTTATATCGTATTTGTTTTTAGTGTATCCATCTATGCACAAGATGTTCAATTACATTGGCAAAAAGATTTGGTGACAGCAACAGAGTTATCGAAAATAGAAAACCAACCTGTATTGGTTTATTTCACAAAGGATGACTGCAAATCATGCCAGCAATTTTATTCAAATGTTTTTAAATCAGATGCTTTTAAAAGCATTGCTAACAATTTTGTGTATTTAATGGTTGATGGTTCCAATCAAGATATAAAAAGTACAGACATCAATGTGATCAAACAGCGAAGGCTCATCATTCATTACAATAAGACCAATTCATTTCCTGCAGTTATGGCTTTGGACAAAAATGGTGATATCATTGGAGAACCTTTGACCAAAGTTGATGGGGAAAGTATAACGGCTTACCTCACTTATTTAAAGACCTTAATAAAATAGAATATGCCAGGATTTGAGTTGTTTGGTGATTTAGAACGCAAAGAGGTCAATGATGTTTTAGATTCTGGTGTTTTAATGCGTTATGGTTTTGATGGCATGCGCAACGGATACTGGAAGGCCAAGGAATTGGAGGCAGCCCTCGCCGAACGGATGCAGTCCCGGCACGCCCATTTGGTGAGCAGTGGTACGGCCGCCCTCACGGTGGCATTGGCCAGTGCCGGGGTAGGGGCAGGTGATGAGGTCATTATGCCCACGTTCACCTTTGTGGCCAGTTTTGAGTCTATTTTGGCTTTGGGTGCCGTTCCGGTGTTGGTTAATATTGATGATACACTTACGTTGGACCCAGATGCGGTGAAAAAGGCCATTACCCCCAAAACCAGGGTAGTCATGCCTGTTCATATGTGTGGTTCCATGGCCAATTTGGATGCTTTGCAGAAAATATGTGATACCCACGGTCTGTTGCTTTTGGAAGATGCCTGTCAGGCAATTGGCGGAAGCTATAACGGCCAGCCTTTGGGAAGTATTGGCGACTTGGGCTGCTTTTCATTCGACTATGTAAAGACCATCACCTGTGGGGAAGGGGGCGCCGTGATCACCAATAACGAGACCTACTATCAGAACGCCCAAAAATACTCCGATCACGGCCATGATCATATTGGGAATGATAGGGGAGCGGAAGAGCATCCGTTTTTAGGCTATAATTTCAGGATTTCAGAAATGAATGCCGCTGTGGGCATGGCCCAGCTCTCCCGGTTGGATGAATTTCTTGGCATTCAAAAGAAGAACTATACCGTTTTAAGGGAAGCATTGTCCCAAATCCCGGAAGTTGTATTTAGGACGGTTCCAAAAGGAGGACAGGAAAACTATTCTTTCCTTAGTTTTTTTCTCCCTTCGGAAGAATTGGCCCAAAAAGCCCATAAATCATTGGGAGAATATGGAGTGGATGCTTGTTTCTATTGGTACAACAACAACTGGCACTACTACAAAAAGTGGGAACATCTTACGGAATTGAAATCACTGGGAAAATTGCCCGAAGAAGTAAGGGAGGCACTTCCAGATTACAGCAAAGCGGATTTTTCAGCATCGGACCATTGGATGGGAAGGACCATCTCGTGTCTCATCAAATTAAGTTGGTCTGAGGAAGAAGTGGTTGAACGCGCAAAAAAAATGGTAAAAGCACTTCAAGGTGCAATGGACAATAAACAATAATAAATGGCCAATTGGTCATTGAAGAATCTACACAAAACAAGATTGGTGGACCATTGGATTATTTGGTTCTTCACTCCTGTTTCTTGTCTCTTTTACTGAAAAAAGATGCATCAATCCTTTACTCTTTCAGAACAGCAGAGCATTCAATAGTTCACATATTCCACAATCTCCAGGCCGTAGCCTACCATTCCCACCCTTCGGGTATGGGTAGAGTTGCTCAACAAACGGATTTTGGAAATATTGAGGTCGTGAAGTATTTGTGCACCAATGCCAAAATCCTTGTTGTCCATTTCAATCTTTGGCGCATTCGTAATGCCTTGGGTCTGCAACTTCTTGAATTCTGCCAATCGGTTTAAAAGATTCTTGGATTGGTTTCCTTGGTTGATGAAGATTATGGCGCTTTTCTCCTCTGCATTCAATGCATTGAACATGGGTTGCAATGCCTCATCGGGATTGTTGGTCAGGGTACCCAGCATATCGTTGTTCACCAGCGTGGAATTGATACGTGTTAAAACAGGCTCCCCGCTTTTCCAGTTTCCTTTTAAAAGGGCTATGTGCACCTCGTCATTGGTGGTTTGCTGATAGGCGCGTAACCTGAACTCCCCGAACCGGGTCTGTATATTGAAGGTCTCTTTTAATTCAATTAGGCTATCATGCTCCATACGATAGGCAATCAAGTCCTCGATGGAGATAATTTTTAGATCAAATTTTTTGGCCACTTCCATCAATTGTGGCAAACGGGCCATGGTGCCATCCTCGTTCAATATTTCCACCAAAATACCTGCAGGTTCCAAGCCGGCCAGTCTTGCCAAATCAATGGCTGCTTCGGTATGTCCGGTTCTACGAAGTACGCCTCCGTTCTTGGCACGCAATGGAAAAATATGTCCGGGTTTGCCCAATTCGTGGGGTTTGGTTTCCTTGTTCACGAGGGCTTTTATGGTCTTGGCCCTATCATGTACGGAAATTCCGGTGGTGCAACCATATCCCAGCAAATCCACGGATACGGTGAACTGGGTTTGGTGCAATACGGTATTGTTTTGGACCATCATGTTCAACTCCAATTCTTCACACCTGTCCTCCGTCAAAGGTGCACAGATAAGTCCACGACCGTGCATAGCCATAAAATTGATCATCTCCGGGGTCACTTTTTCCGCAGCGGCGATAAAATCCCCTTCATTCTCCCGGTTTTCATCATCCACCACAATGATCACTTTACCATCCCGGATGTCCGCAATGGCCTCTTCTATGGCATTCAGCTGTATTTTTTTATTCTTGGTCGACATCATCGTCAGAATCTTTTTTCTTCTTTTTAAATAGTGATTTAATACGGTCAATAATATGGCCAAACCCAAAGAGTCCTTTGTCCGCAGTGGCCCTTTTAGTCAATGAAATACCCAAAGGCAACATGATCAATGTGGAGAGCCAAGCCCCAATGGCTGGATGGATATTTCCTTCCTTCGCATAATTGCCGGCAAATACCCCGATGAAATAATAGGTCAAAAATAAGATAATGGCAACCACCATGGGCAATCCCAGTCCTCCTTTTCGGATAATGGCTCCCAAAGGTGCCCCAACAAAGAACAAAATGATACAGGAAAGGGCCAGTGCATATTTTTGGTGCAGACTCAGGATATGGCTGTTGTAAAACTTGTACCTGCTCTGCAGTTCATCTTTTTTGGCGATAACAGTGCTCATAATGCTGGAAACCTCGCTTTCAGCCTTTTTCATTACCTGTAATTGCTCCCATTGTTGTAGACTGTCCAAAAAATCATCAATGGTTTGGATGGAGTCTTTTTGGCGCTCGGGCTTTTTGCTCTTTTTGGCAATCGTTGGCTCCACCTCTTCTTGAATGGTATCTTTTTTAACAGCAATGGGGAAGGCCCCCATTCGGTTGGTAATGTTCTTTGAGAAGGCTTCCACCTTTTCAAGATTGTTCTCGCGCAACGAATCAATATCCTTGATCAACCGGCTCACATTCTTCATCTTGTTGGTGGTGATATTTTGGTCTTCCTCCATGTCCTGGTTGTTCAGCTCCGAAATATCTATGTTGATGGTATACGTCTCAAAATTGGCCTTTGCAAAAGGTTCCTTTCTGCGCTCCTTGGCATCTTTGGGAATGAGTTCCTCGTAGTAGTTTCCATCTTTCAAAACCAATTGGATGATGTCGGATTCTTCGCTGCTGATCAATTCCCCACCTCGGGATTTGATCACGGTATTGTTGATGTTCTGATTGGTTTTTTTGTGGATGATGACATTGTCCAAAAAGCGGTCCTGCTCCCCGTACTTTTTATCCACTTTAATGTTCATGCCCTCCCCGGTGCCCTCAAAATCACTGAATACCCCTTCGGTAATGGCAGCAGCTGGCTTTACCTTGGCAATGTTTCTCCGTAGGTTGAACATTTTCTGTTCCGATTTTGGAATTACATTGTTGGCGAAGAAAAAGGTGACCACGCCTAGGAAAAGAACAAAAACAACAAGGCTCCGCATACCTCTCTGTAGGGAAATGCCCGATGCTTTCATGGCAGCGAACTCATAGTTTTCTGCAAAGGTCCCGAACGTTAATATGGAAGAAAGCAGCACCGTCAGCGGCAGTACCTTGTCAATAAGGGTAGGGATGAAGTAAAAAATAAACTTGGCAATGATGACAATACCCAGACCTTTTCCTGCCAAATCATCAATGAATAGCCATATTCCCTGAAATATGAATATGACGATCAAGATGAAAAAGGAACTAAAGAAATTGTAGAGGAATCTCTTTAATATATACTGGTCAAGTATCTTCAATGCCTAGTTTCTTGTAATGTAATACCCTTTGTCTTCGTATTTTTTCTCGTCAAAGGTAAACAGAGTACTCGAAAGTGTTTGATTGGTTTTGAAAGAATTAACGGTAAGCGTGGTTTTGGTACCGTTGTTCCCCGTTTGAATCAACTTGTAAATGTGTTTGGTCTGCGTATCCACACCCAACAAAATCGATTTGATTTCTGAATTGGAATCGATGGGGGTTAATTTCACGTATTGGATTTTTCGCCCACCCACATTTTGAAGGATGTCCCATTTGTAATTGTGGCCTGTTTTGTAAAAAGTAAGCATTTTGGAAGGACTCACATTATCATCCTCTTCATTTACATCCTCAATGGTCACTTCTTCGTTTTCCGGCACAATGGTGTATACCTTTTTACCATCGAACAATTGTTGGGCTCCCAAATAGTTCAAAAAGTATTTTTCGCCACTTAAGGTTGCGTTTCCGGTGGTTTCCTGTTTTAAATCAGCTTCGGTATTCTCCAAGGTGGATTGGAATTCAATATAAATATTGTCATAGGACTTTACCTTGGCATATACCTCGTCCAGAAGGGCCTTGGCTTTGTCGGAACTTTGTCCGTATGAAAACAATCCGACAACGGATAGTGCGATTAAAAGAATATGTTTCTTGATCATGGTTTTATTTTGATTCATTTTCTAAATGTTGTTCCAAAGAATAAATATCGGGAATCAGTACTTGGCGTGCCTTGCTTCCTTCAAAAGGACCCACAATTCC
>JAGQZL010000183.1 GCA_020434915.1 Allomuricauda sp.
TTTGGATTTACCCGATAGGTAATCCTTCTGTTGGTGATGACCGAGCTTACCTTTAGGGTAATCAACGGACCAAATACCGATGTGGAATTGGCCAAAGTAGCCGTTGATGTAATGGTTTCCCCTAAAACTGTCCCAACTGGCAAGGGAATTGTAAATTGGAATCTATTGGTGTTGTCGGTGTTTCCGTCTGCATCAGTATAGGAAGTTGAAGTGCCGTCCAGATCGGAACCGCTACCTTCAATACCACTTCCAATATATACTTGGCCTTCCCCATAATCTTGGGTGAGTCCAAGTTGGTTATCGGTCAATGCGGCAGTCCCTTCATTGATATCCGACAAAAAGAATTCCACGGTTGCCCCTGGTCTTGCCCATCCGGATATGATGATATTGCTACCTGAGATAAATGCGGACTGAATGACAGGGAAGTTCAACAGGTTGTTGGAACCAGCGTCCCCATCCCCGGAATCGTTCAGGGTAACACCGTCTCCATTCAAG
Source organism: Allomuricauda sp. (assembly GCA_020434915.1). Taxonomy (GTDB): domain Bacteria; phylum Bacteroidota; class Bacteroidia; order Flavobacteriales; family Flavobacteriaceae; genus Flagellimonas. Next base: position 496 of record JAGQZL010000183.1, read on the forward strand.
TCGATGCCCAATGCAGCACTGGAGGTACCGTTTGCATAAAAGGAATTTTGGCTGATCAGGTTTCCAGTTCCCGAACCTGTGGTTGCCAACCCAGCACCCCCATTGGAATGGATAATGTTGTTGAGGATTTGGGAATTACTTCCACCCAACTCAACCCCCATGTTTTTTACTTGCCCCGAACAATTTCCTCCATTTTGACCTGAACCCGTAATCGTGTTTTCAGAGATGGTAAGTCCACCAGATATGGCACTTGCATCTATGCCCAAAGAGGCTGCATTTTCAATCAAGTTTTGTTGTATGGAGATGCCACTACCGGAGCTGATTAAAATATTGTCATCACAGGCCGCATCCCCATTTGAGGTAATATGATTGTTTTGAATAATGTTTGATGTACCTGCATCAATGAGGATTCCTGTATCTGTATTGGTGGCAATATAGTTCCCATCCACGGTCATGTTTCCGCCAACATTTTCAATGGCCATGTCAATGTTTCCGGCATTTACACCCAGTGCGTTTACCCCAATTAGGTTTTCTTGGATATCGATGCTGCCTCCATCTATTCGAATTCCTGCGTTGTTGTTCGCATAAATGGCCAAGTTTCTGATGGAAAGACCGGTGGCATCCATAATAAAGACATCACCTCCGTTTCTGTGGACCTGAATTTCAGGTAGGTCATAATCGGGTAGGGTGATGGCCGATGTACCAACTGTGGACCCTCCAGCACCAATGGTACCGGAATTGGTATCCCCTGAATAGGCCGTTTGTGTTCTGCCATCTATTTTGGTATTATCAGAAGTAATGCTAGTCAATGGATTTCCATTGCTGATGAAGATGTCAAAATATCCACCGGAGTAATTGGCATCTGCTGTTCTTCCCAAAGAGTCTCCTGAAGGAGGAATCATAAAAATGGAGGTATCTTCACCTGCAGCCGGATCAAAAATACTATTGGCCCCAATGTCCAAGCCGGTTTCATCCAAGTTGTTGGAATTCACGATGAATTGTTCCAAAGAACCTTGCCCATCCTCATTGGTGTTCACGATGGTATTAAAATTGAACCCGAAATCAATCCCAACAATACCATTACTGGCGAGTAGGACCTGGGACACGGATTGTGCTCCCGAGATGGTTCCTGCCGAAGCGTCTGATTGGGATGGGTTTGCCCCACCCACCTCATTGGTAATATTGGTCAATCCGGTACCTGTATTGTAAGATCTGAAAGTTTGTACGGGTATACAGCTTGCGCAACCGGAACCGCCTCCACGGCTAGAGGTTACTGTACTGTTCACCACCCGAATGGAATAAGTGCCATCCGGCATTCCGCCAAACACATATTGTCCATTGGATTTGGTCGTGGTTGTGGTTACCAGTGTATTTGTTATATCGTAAAGTTCAACGGTAACGCCTGCAATACCTACTCCAGATGAACTTGAACGGGTACGCCCTGAACCACCGGGATAATTTACATCCTCGAACACATATCCTGTGACCAAGTTGGAGGGTACTTTGAGGACCACGGCATTGGAAATCACAAAATCCTGTCCTACATCCACATTGGCGGTAACCTGCGTATCCGTTGGTGAAATATAGCTGGCAATGTCAAAGGTGTCCCAATCCAAACCGTAGAGTGTACTAATATTGACGGTTGGACTCTGGGTATTGTCATATGCCGTAGAGTTATAGGCATTGTTGCCAGGGTTTCCACCATCACCGGATAGTACAAAGTTGGTGCCGGATTGATTGGTGATTGAGAGTTCTTCTGGGTTTGTGGAGCCTCCACTGGACCCATCTAAATTGGGATCCCCTTCCCAAGATAAAAACGAAGCTTTGGAACCAGATCCGGCTATAGCAAAAAATGAATCCAATGTAAAAGAGGTCCCCGCATTGCTTAGACCATCAAAACCTAGATAAAGATTGATGTTTGCTGCCTGTAGTGAACTGTCTTCGTAAAAGATCATCAAGGACCAACCACCCAAAACCGTTGCCGTGGAACAGAAATCGTTGGTATTGTCAATGGTCAAGTCGGTGACATCGAAGGTGGTGGATGGTAAATTTGCCACACCAATACCTTGAATTATGGTGGTAATGTCACTTACGTATCCAAAGAAGGTACGGCTCACAATACCAGATTCATAGATAAGGTCTGCAGCGACGTTTTGTCCTTCAAAGGTGATATTTTGATCGGTAGTGAAGCTGGAGTGTGCCCAGAACAAGTATGCTTTTGAAATGGTGGCAGTCGATGGGATTGATGATAGAAGAGTTCCCGATGATGTTGTGGTAATGGCACAGGCATCTGTATTGTTATCCGCTGTCCTGAAGGTGCCTCCCGTTGAGGTGTAGTCCACATATCCGGCAAACTGCTCGTACAATGCTAAGGGTTGGTTGTATGGGATTTGGGAGTTGATGGTTACCGTAGCGGTATCCGAAATGTCCACGCTGCCGTCTGAACTGCTTGTAAACTGTATATCGAAGGTTTCATCGCCCTCAATAATCCCATCATCTATAATAGGTACGGTAATCGTTTCCGTATCACCTGTGGATCCATTAAAACTTAGAGTCCCGGTTGTTAAGGTATAATCACTGCCGGAGGTGGCTGTTCCATTAGATGTTGTAAAGTTTACTGTGTAGGCCCCTGATGCTGCTGCACCATCGTGGGTGACGGTAAGGGTTACAGTGCCATTGGTCTCGTCCACGGCAACATCCTCCACATTGATGGATGGGTTCAACTGGTCTACCGATATCTGAAAATTATCGATGTAGGCTGAATCATTGTTGTCCCAGTTATTGCCTGACTTTCTAAACCTTACAACAGTGTTGGCTGAAATGAAGGCCGAAATATTCGTTGAGAAATTACCGGATGAATTATTGCCGCTCACAGTTCCCAAGGAAGTAAAACTACCTCCTCCATTATTGGAAATTTCAACTTGAAGCCCCTTGCCACCATTTAAACCTGAGGTTCTCCATGAAAAGGACAGCGTCCCGGATGTCGCACCACTTAAATTGGCGCTTCTCACTATATTTTCATTCCAGAGATAATAGAAATACAATCTACTGTTGTTGATGTAAATATATTGCGAGTTGGGGCCTAGGTTAGTGTCTCCACTTTCGGTCCAGTCTGTTGCAAAGTTTTGCGTACCATCGTTGTTGGAGTAGGAGACGGAACTAAAGTTGTCCCTAAAGGTCTCCTGTGCCCAAATTCCGTTGGATGAAAATATGAGAAAGACGAAAAGTATCTGTAAAGCGTACTTCATGTATGGGGTAACGTTTGTCAGTGTTGCTTTGCGCTTGTTGATTTGGTCAAAAGTAGTAGTCTGCCCAAGCTTGGCTAAATATTTGTTGTGAATACAGTGATTATAAGGGTGTATCGATAAAAAGCATGGGTGATTTAAACGCTAAGATTGCCAATGGACAACTTCCAGGTCAACAGCTGACGAAAAATTATAGCGCATAAAAAAGCCCGTAATTGTTTCATTACAGGCTTTTATGGGTTTTTGAAGTGACCTGGCTGGGGCTCGAACCTTAGTTCACCAGCCCTTTATTTATCAATCTCCTGCAAAAGTTCACATCTGATGTTGACGATTTGTGAACTTTTATTGTTGAATTACTTTCGTTATTTCAAATATAATCAATCCGTGATAAATTGTTTTAAGTGAAATAATAAGCTCTCATTTATATGAACTTTGTTAACGGTCTCGGCTATTGCAAGTAGGGCGGTAAGGAAACACTTTCGTTTCCGCCTGCGCACATAGCCAAAGCCTTTTGTTTTGTATTTATCTTTTTCTTTTTAAATGCCAAATCCTAAGGATTTGGTGGACTTAGCAAACAAGCCCAAGTCAACGGGTTCAGCACTTTTCGCCCTATTTGTTATAGCCCATGTTGTAAGCCGGCTTTTTTATTTTTTTAGTTACTTTTAAATCTTTTTTCCACCAGAAACTCATGCCATTGTTTCAATAAATTGAGAAAGTCCGATAGTGTAATTTCCATAAAATCTTCTCCCGAAAGAGATAAAGTGACTTTTTTCCCGTTAATGTCCATAGCACTTGCGTCAGAACCAAAATAATTTAGCTTTTCCAACTTATTCCAATATTCAAAGTGCTGCTCATCACTAACAATTCCCCGTACCATATTTTCTATAGGGTTCTCGGTAATTAGTTCTATGTATTTCTGAGTATTATCTAAAATTTCAGCAGTGTGATATTTGAAGTCCTCAAGAACTGAATCCAGTCCAGGATGTTTTATTGATTTCGCTCTAGGAATACCATTCGAATCAATTGAAAATTCCAAATTAAACTTTTCCACCTTTCTTTTTTAGCTTGCTTACGGTCTCGTATAACCGTCAGTTACGGGTTAGTTGGACGTATTGTCGGTTGGTTTGCAATGTTCCGTAATTCCGAGTGGATTCGGACGTAGTCGAATCCGCCGTAATTGCGGTTATACATTGTTGTACTTTCGTTATTTTTTATCAAGTTCGGCATCAATCAAGTTCAAAATAGATTCTATATTCCTTCTTATAATTGATGCTTCATCATTAGTGATTACACATTGTTCAGTTATATTCAAAAAATAATCGTCAATATCATCATCATCAATTATTGCCTGAACTACTGTACTCTTGTCTTTATGTTTAAAATTGAATTTATCTGAGTGCCAAAATCCGTTAAATAATAGTTTAACATTATGATTGTTGGTTATGTAGGGAAAAAAATGATTTATACTATAGTTACGCAAATCTTGTTCATATTCCGTTAGTCTGTTTACTTGACCAGACCAATTGGTCAGCATCGTTTTCAAAGTGTCGTTAGTTAAAATATATAATTTTCCAGAGGATAACACTTCATTAGTTGTTCCTGTTACAGGGTCAAAAGTAGGTGTAGTGTTAAGTGTTAATAAATCTAATGCTACAGTGTCCGCAGGGACGTTTTCAATCAGTTCTTCTTTGATGGAAAGTATCCGATATGATGCGTTAATCATGTTATTTCGCATCATGATTTTATTATCGATTTCCATTAAGTTTTCTTTATACTCATTTTTAAGTTGTAGCAGTATTTGTTGTTCTTTGCTACGATTAATTCTATTTTCATTCCAATCATTAATTTGTAAGGCAATCAAAATCCCAATAACCACAAGTACTATTTCCCCAATAGAATATTTTAGGTATTTCCCAGTTTTGCCTTCTAACAGTAAATTTTGCCTAATTTTTCTAAAGAATTTTATCATTGGGTAGTGTTTTATGATAATGAAGCACAACGGTCTTGTGTATGATTTGTTGCGGACTTTTCCGGCGGAAAATGTCCGCCCGTACCGAAGATAGTTAATTGCAAGGATTCCATTTTAGGAAATCCGACCTCAATTAATTATACACCGTGTTGGCATTTGTTATTAATTTTTCAAAAGTCCGTTGGTAAGCTATG
>JAGQZL010000184.1 GCA_020434915.1 Allomuricauda sp.
CAAGCCGTGAAACAAAATAAAAGAGAACATTTTGAAATGTTGTTGTCGGAAGCATTCAGTACACAACGCATCAGTTTCGTCAATCAATTTTTTACGAAATCACTAATCAAAAAACGAATAGTCATGTTACAAAAAAAGCGATCAAAGGCCGTTTGGCAGTTAAAGTATGTATTGTTATTGCCCTTGGTATTGGGAATGTTGGTGTATACTTCCTGTGAAACGGGGAAAGAAGAGAATACCGAGGAAATAGATTCCGGTGTTTCGTTGAAAGTAATAGAAGACGTTCCATTTGCAATTGTGGATGAAGTACCCATTTTTCCCGGTTGTGAGGATGCGGAAGATAAGGCTGCATGCTTCAATGAAAAAATACAGGAACATATCCGCAAGAATTTCCATTATCCTGAAGCAGCACAGGAACAGGGGATTCAGGGAAGGGTTAGTACCATTTTTAGAATAGATTCAAAAGGAAATATTGTGGATATAAAAATGAGAGGCCCCCACGAACTTTTGGAAAAGGAAACCGAACGGATTCTGGCAAAATTGCCTCGAATGAAACCAGGAATGCATGAAGGAGAGGTTGTGACTGTACCTTTTTCCATACCCATAACATTCCGACTACAAGGAAGCAATGAAAAGAGCAATACTATTGTGAATAATGATAAAATAATCCCTTTTGTGAACATTGATGAGGTTCCTGTTTTTCCAGGTTGTGAGAATGCACAAGACAAGAGAGCATGTTTTAATGAAAAAGTAATGGAACATGTCCGTAAACATTTTAGATATCCGGAAGAAGCACAGGAGCAGGGAATTCAGGGAACGGTCAGTGTGATTTTTGTGGTTGGAACAGATGGTACCATTACAGAGATTAAAAAACTAGGTTCACATGAATTGTTGGAAAATGAAGCGGTTAGGATCATAGAAAAGCTACCCCATATGCAGCCAGGAAGACATGAAGGCGAAACGGTAAAGGTTCCTTTTGCACTACCAATAACATTTAGATTAAAAAATCAAACCAAAGATGAATCAGAACAAGGTGATTCCCTGAAAGAAGATATGCAAGTAGGCGGTATTTTGGCAAATAAAAACAATGTTTCCTATTTTATCGGGAAGGTGACGGATGTAGAATCGATGGGGCTACCTGGAGTATCTATTTCTGTAGCCGGAAAGGGCCGAGGGGTAATTTCAAATTTCGATGGGCACTTCAAGATAGAGGTAAATAAAGGTGAGATGCTTAAGTTTCAATATATTGGCCTTCCCAATAAATTGGTTCGGGTAGACAAAAAAGAATTTCTAATCGATTTACTGGAAACTGCAGATGCTGAAAATAAAAGCTAGCTACTTAACACTTTTGGTTTTGTTCTCATTAAAAGCCGGTGCCCAAACATCGGCTTTGTCGGTTGCGGACAGTCTGTACACCCTGGGCAATTATGCGGCCGCCATAAACGAATACGCCAAGGAAGGCAGTGCCCAGGCCAGCCTTCAAATAGCAAGGGCCTATAATGCCATTGGGAATTTTGATAAGGCACTGGCCCAATACGAGGCCGCCTTAAAAAGTTACCCCGATATGGAGATTGCCCGGTTCGAGTTCGGGAAACTCCTGCTCAAAACCAAAAATTACCAACCGGCACTGGAGGCCTTCAACACTTTGATTACAGAAAACCAACAGAATCCGGAATATTTTTACTACTTGGGGCGAACCTTGGAAAACTCCCTAAAGCAAGAAAAGGCCAATTCGGCTTTTCGAAAGGCCATTGCCTTGGACAGTACCCATTTGCGAAGTCTCTATTCCCTTGGCAAGTACTACGTGGGGCAGGAAATTAGGGATTCTGCTTTGGTGTATGTAGATCAAGGGCTTCGGTTTTACGAAAATGATGTGTCCATGATCAACCTCAAAGCTCAAGCCTATTTCAATAATGGGCAATACCAACCGGCCATTCCGTGGTTTGAAAAATTGATTCAGCTGGGCGAGGACCGACCCTTTGTTTTGGAACGCTTGGCACACAGTTATTACCGTAGCTATAAAAACGAAAAAGCCGTTGAAACCTATCGCATGTTATCGGAGGTTCCGGGGTATCTAGCCGATGCCTATTTAGGGATGGGCCAGGCGTATATGCAGGACAAGCAATTGGATAGTGCCCAGGTCTATATCAAAAAATCCATTGCCGAACGCACAGAAACCTTTGAAAAGGAATATGCAGACCTGGGCCGAATAGCCCACCTCCAAAACAAGACCAAGGAATCCATGGAGTATTACAAAATGGCTTGGGAGGAAAACAAGGAGAATCCATACAATTATTACCAGGTTTGCATTTTGGCCGATGAGTACTACAAGGACCCCAAAACCCGGTTACAGCATTTTGAACGGTTGTTGGACCTATATCCCGATCTGCCCCCATTTTTAAAGGAACGGGTGCTGAAACGCGTTTCCGAGATCAAGGAGGAAATACACTATGCGGGCAATTAATTTCTTTAAAATGTCGTAATTTCAGCCAAATTCTAGGGGCTGTTATGCAGAAGTTTTTATTGATGACACTTTTTGTTGGGTTGCTCGCTTCGTGCGAGCTTTTCGAGTCCAAAGAGGACAAGGCCCAAAAATTGGTCAATGAGGAACTTTTAGGCATCGATTGGAACGATGTGGACCAATATCCCCACTTTGATAGCTGCGATGAAATGGCCGCAAAGGAGGCACAGAAACAGTGTTTTCAGACCGTAATGATCGATACCTTCTCCAAGGCATTGTCCGGACTCAAATTTCAGGTGCACCACGATTTGAATGATACCGTTTATGTCGATTTTTTGATTGACGAACACGGTTTCATCTCGGTACTCAATGTGGAGGAAAAGACCTCCGTACTCAATGAAATAGCCGATTTCAATGCAAAAATAACGGCACGCCTGAACGATTTGACCACAGTGGCCCCAGCCTTGAAAAGAGGAAATCCGGTGAGTCTTCGGTTTAGGCTCCCACTCTTGTTAAATACCAATTGAACTTTGGCGACAGAAAAAATCATATTGGGGATAGACCCAGGAACCACCATCATGGGTTTTGGCATCATTAAAGTGATTAACAAGCAGATGCACTTTGTGCAGATGAACGAGTTGTTGCTCAAAAAATATGAGGACCCCTACACCAAGCTCAAGCTTATTTTTGAACGGACCATAGAACTCATCGACACCTATCACCCCGATGAAATTGCCATTGAGGCCCCTTTTTATGGAAAAAATGTGCAGTCCATGCTCAAATTGGGCCGCGCACAGGGCGTGGCCATGGCGGCCGGACTATCCCGACAGATTCCGATAACGGAATACATGCCCAAAAAAATCAAGATGGCCATCACGGGGAACGGAAATGCAAGTAAAGAACAAGTGGCGAAAATGCTCCAGAGCGTTTTAAAATTAAAGTCCTTGCCCAAAAATTTGGACAGCACCGATGGACTGGCGGCCGCAGTCTGCCATTTTTACAATGAAGGAAGGGTTGAGGTAGGAAAGAGCTATACCGGTTGGGAAGCCTTCGTCAAACAAAATCCTGATAAACTCAATAAATAACAAGCAGTCAACAACTGATATCAGACATCAGATGTCCGATTGACAAATGCATGATTATTGTACCTTGTTTATTGCTAATTGTTAATTGAATGAGTGGCGTTTATATTCACATACCGTTTTGCAAGCAATCTTGCCATTATTGCGACTTTCATTTTTCCACCCAAATGGGAAAAAAGGAGGCCATGGTCGATGCATTGGTGAAGGAAATCGAAATGAGGAGGAACGAGGTGCAGGATGAGGTGGAAACCATTTATTTTGGGGGTGGCACCCCATCGGTTTTAACGACTGAAGAAATTGAACGCTTGATCCAAACCGTTTACGACCATTACAAAGTAATGGATACGCCGGAAATCACTTTGGAAGCCAATCCGGACGATTTATCCAGCAATCGAATCATCCAACTTTCCAACAGTTCCATAAACCGTCTCAGCATCGGTATCCAATCTTTTTTTGATGAAGATTTAAAACTAATGAACCGGGCCCACAATGCGAGTGAAGCTGAACAATGCATTCAAGAAGCCACGGAGTATTTTGATAACATCACCATTGATTTGATCTACGGGATTCCAGGTATGGACAATGCCCGGTGGGAAGCCAACATCCAAAAAGCCTTGGAATTGGGTTTGCCACATATTTCGAGCTATGCCTTGACGGTGGAACCCAAAACCGCCCTCAAAAAATTCATAGAAACAGGCAAGGTGCCGAATGTGGACGACGAACAGGCCCAAGAACAATTCTATATGCTGGTAGACACCTTGGAGGCCAACGGCTATGTGAATTACGAAATCTCCAACTTTGGCAAACCAGGCTATTTTTCCAAAAACAATACATCCTATTGGTTGGGTAAAAAATATATCGGGATAGGTCCGTCGGCCCATTCGTTTGATGGGAAACACCGAAGTTGGAACATTCGAAACAATCCAACCTATATCAAGAAAATACAAGAAGGGATTTTGCCCAGTGAAGTGGAAACCCTTACCACCATTGATAGGTATAACGAACATATTATGACGGGTCTCCGAACTATTTGGGGCGTATCCCAAAATACCATTGCCAATGACTTTGGCCCAAGTTATCTGAAGTATTTGGAAATACAGGCTACCAAGTTTGTTGATCAAGGATTATTGCAGTGGAATGAAGGTGTGCTGAAGACCACAAAAAAAGGCAAGTTTTTAGCGGATGGAATTGCCGCCGACCTATTTATGGTTAACTTCGGATAATGATTGCAACCATAAAACACAACTCCCGCTACTTTAAGATAGATCTCTCCAAGCCGTTGGACATTTCCATCCCATTGACCGGGGCACAAGACAATGTAAATGCCTGGTATTTGGGTCCACCGACCATCCAACCGCACAAAGAAGGGGATTTTGTGGGCAGTGTGGCCGAAGGGGCGCCTGTAAACTTCAACGATATCTGGTTCAACCCACACTCACACGTAACCCATACCGAATGTTTGGGGCACATTACCGAGGAGTTTCATTCCGTGAACAAAAGCCTTAAAAAATACTTTTGTCTGGCCGAGGTCATTACCGTGGCACCTGAGCAAATGAACGGTGATTTTGTGATTTCGGAAAAGCAATTGAAATATGCCTTGGGCAACAAAAAAAGACAAGCGGTAGTGATTCGGACAATTCCCAATCTAAGCGATAAAAAGTTCAAACAATATTCCGATTCCAACCCACCCTATTTGCTGGAAGAGGCTGCCCACTATTTGGTTCAAAAAGGAGTGGATCATTTGCTGATAGATCTCCCGTCCGTGGATAAGGAACGGGACGATGGAGACCTTTTGGCCCACAAGGCCTTCTGGAACATTCATGGGAAACAACGGAAGAAGGCGACGATCACCGAGTTCATTTATGTGCCAAATCCTGTGGAGGATGGCACCTATTTTTTGGACCTTCAGGTGGCACCGTTTGAAAATGATGCCAGCCCAAGCAGGCCTGTTCTTTACAAAATTGAAGAGTGATGAAGACCGTGATCAAATTGGAAGAGGTAATGATGTTCGTGCTTGGGATCTACCTGTTCAACCAATTGGACCATGCATGGTGGTGGTTTTTGGTCCTGCTGTTGGCCCCGGATATTGGGATGATGGGTTATCTTTTCGGTAACAAGGTTGGAGCGTTGACCTATAATCTGTTTCACCATAAAGGGCTGGCCATTTTAATCTATTTGGTAGGCTACCACTTTTCAATACCTTTATGTGAGCTTGTAGGGGTCATCTTGTTTTCCCATTCCTCTTTTGACAGGGCTTTGGGATATGGACTGAAATATGAAAAAGGATTTAAGTATACCCATTTGGGTGAAATAGGAAATTGATATGGGGGAAGTTTTAGATACCATTCTTGGACTTGTT
>JAGQZL010000185.1 GCA_020434915.1 Allomuricauda sp.
CCTACCCCAAAAAGAGCGTGAGGTTTACCTGTTGAGTCGGGTAGAGAAAAAAACATACAGTGACATAGCGGAAATTACCGGAATAGGGGTAAAGGCCGTTGAGCGGCGGATGAGCAAGGCTTTGCTTCAATTACGGGAAGTTTTGGGAACAGAGTTAAAATTTTAATAGGGTAATCCATTGTTTAACTGTCATTTAAATAAGAAAGGGGAAATCTATGAGTGAAAACTACGCCAACGAAGATTTTTTGGTCAGATGGATGGCAGGCGAACTGAGTCAGGAAGAGCTGGAAGGTTTTGAAGCATCCAATCTTTATCGACAGCTTATGGCGATTGACAAAGCTGCTGAAACTCTTCATGGACCCGAAATCGACGTTGAAAAGGCGCTTGCCCTGGTAACGCAAAAAAACCTTTCCGTAAAAAAAGAACCCAAGGTAAAGCAACTGTGGTGGCTGCCTGCATTGGCCGCTTCCATCGCCTTATTGTTCGGGCTTTATAGTTATTTCTTTGGCTACAAAACCTATGAAACCGGCATTGGAGAAAGTGAAATTGTGCTCCTCGCAGATGGCTCCACTATTGAGATGAACGCCAATTCCAAACTTTCCTTTAAGCGGTTTGGTTGGTCGGAGGACCGAGTAGTGGATTTTGAAGGGGAAGCCTTTTTTGATGTACAACCAGGAAATGATTTTACGGTCAAAATTCCCTCCGGGACCATTTCCGTGGTAGGGACCCAATTTAATGTTAGGGACAGGAACAATCTCAAGGTACAGTGTTATGAAGGCTCCATTGTCTTCACATCAAATAGGGAGCAAACCCCCATTCAACTTTCCCAAGGTATGGAACTCCATTTTTTGGGAGGCGAAATGCTTTACAAACAGTTTGAAGGCTCCAAACCCGATTGGACCCACGGCTTTTCTACTTTTAACGAACAACCTTTTAATGAGGTTCTGGATGAATTGGCCCTGCAATTCCCAATAACCTTTAAAATGGATTCCATCAACACCGATCGCCTATTTACTGGCCGATTCTCATATCATAATCTTGAAGACGCCCTAAAAACCACTATGGAACCTATGGGTATCACTTATGTCATTTCTGAGGACAAAAGAATTGTTACCTTGTCCAAATAAGAAATGAGGGGCCTTTTTTGTATTTTGGTTGTTTTGCTTTTTGGCATTTCTATTTTGAATGCCCAGGAAATCCCTTTGGTTGATTTTGACCAAACCCCTTTAAAAGCAGCCTTCAAGGAGGTAGAGCAACAAACCAATTACAGCTTTTCCTTTGCTGAAGACGTGGTAGCACCAAAAAAGGTGACCCTGCAGGCAACCTCCCTTTCCTTAAAAGCCTTGCTTGCAGCTTTTGAGGCACAAACAGGGCTACATTTTGAAATCTTGGATGACCCGCAGCAAATTATAGTAGTCCCTATTACAAAACGCAATAAAATCTGTCTTTTTCTTTTGGATATGGACACCCGCCTTCCTATTTCCGAGAATCAAGTGATGATAGATTCAAGTATTGTCATGGAGACCAATGAAAAGGGATTTGTCTCATTTGAGGATAATGGAAACGAGCACTACCAATTGGATGTATCCGGATATGGAACCTTTGGTTTTGAGCCTTCTGAAGAGTGTTCCTCAATTTATCTTCAACCCTTGTACAGGGAATTGAAAGAAGTGGTCGTTACCTCTTATATTACCACAGGTATTGATAGAAATCTGGATGGGTCTATTACATTGAGCCAAAAACCTTTGGGGGCCATCCCCGGGTTGACTACCCCAGATATATTGCAAAGCATCCAAATGGTCCCCGGGGTCACCAGCTTGGACGAATCTGCCTCTGGAATCCAGATACACGGTGGCACTCCCGATCAAAACTTGGTGCTGTTCGATCATATTAGATTGTTCAATACGGGCTATTTGTTTGGTATGCTTTCCAGGTTTAATCCGTATGCCACTGAAAAGGCAGTCATATTCAAAACCGCGACGAGTGCCGCTTACGGCGATAGGGTTTCCGGTGTGGTCGATATCAGCACGGAAGACAACTTGGTCAAAAAAATATCCGGCGGATTGGGCATTGATGGATTAAGTCTGGACGGTTATCTGAAGACCCCATTAAGCCAGAAATCAGCATTGTTATTATTCACACGCCATTCGTATGGTGAGGTTCACGAAAGTCCGACATATACCGCGTATGCGAAAAAAATATTTCGGAATACGGGAACAATTTCAGACACCAATGGCAACCCTGTGAATATTAGCTCGGATGATGGTTACACCTATGAAACCAGCAACAATGATTTTAGGTTCTATGATATCAATGCCAAATATATCTATGAACCCTCTGCCTCCGATAAGATTTCCATCAGTGCGCTAATAACACGGAATCGCACCCAATTTTCCTTTGCCAACGAGGGAGAAACCAAAAAAGACTCCTTAGCCACGGGTAATGGTGGAATCAGTGTAAATTGGACACATAGGACCAAGCCCAACCAAACTGAAGAAATCACCACCTATTTTTCCTCCTATGATTCCTTTTACCGCAATGAGGAACTGCTCGGGGACCAATTGGATGAGACCAATATCCGGGGAAATCGTATCAGTGATTTTGGTTTGGACCTAAAATCTGACCGGTATTTCAAAAATGGAAATCGGTTGACCTTTGGCTATCAGCTATCCAATACCAACTTGGAGGTGGATATGAGTACGGTGGGCACCGATTCGGAAAACAACTTGGACGCCCCTGTTCATGAAAGCAATCTGAAAAATGTGCTTTTTGGGGAATTTTCCATCATCAAACCCAACTCGGGACTTTTAAAAATGGGGCTCCGAATGGTTCATTACGGAAGTTTGGGACAGGTTTATCTGGAGCCCAGGCTAAATATGGAGCTCCCCCTTTCCAAAGATTGGAGGTTTAGGGCAGGATTGGAAAGGCGCAATCAACCTATATCACAACTTATTGAATTCAACCAGTCCGAACTCCGGTTGGAGAACAATTTATGGCGATTGTCGGACAACATCAACTATCCGTTGCTACAAAGTAATCAGCTCTCTACAGGAATTCTCTTCAACAATAAAGGATGGACGTTGGATTTGGAGGGGTATTACAAACGTCTTACGGGTCTTACGAGTTACAGTCAGGGATTCAATTTGCCCCAACCTAACCTCAATGAAGGAAAAAGCTCCATTTTGGGAATGGATGTATTGCTCAAGAAACGGATTCAAAACTATCGATTTTGGATAGGGTACTCCTTTAACGATATCAAATTCACCTTTCCAAATATTCAAGAGGGTAGTTTTCCCGGAAATAATGACATCACCCATAACTTTAGGGTTTCCAATAGCCTGCAGCTGAAGCATTTTCAATTGTCACTGGGCTGGCAAATACGGTCAGGCAGCCCTTTTACCCCGATTGTCAATTTTGATGAGGAAACACAAAACGTCCAGTTCGGGTCCATTAACAGTGCCCGGTTGTCCGCTTTTCACCGATTGGATGCTTCCTTGACCTATCAATTTGATGTGAGACCTGACAAAACAAGATTGCAGTTGGGAATTTCGGCCCTCAACCTATACAACAGGATAGTTCCCTTATCCATTATTTATAGGACTTCCCAAGAAAACAATTCGCTCATTTTAGACCAAATAATTTACAGACACTCCCTTGGATTAACCCCAAATGTTACATTGCGACTGTTCTTTTGACATTTCAATTTCCCAGAATCCCGAAGCAATGACCATTTTATTCAGCCCATCCATTTGATAAAAGACAAGACCAATGTATTTTTAAGGAACAAAAGATTCCATTTTTCAAAATGAACAGTACATTGAAAATAGGCATGGCCCAAATTGCCCCGGTATGGTTGAACAAAGAAAAGACCCTATCAAAAATTAAACATACCATTGAACAGGCGGCTCTTGAGCAATGCGAACTTTTGGTCTTTGGGGAAGCCCTACTTCCCGGATATCCTTTTTGGGTATCCCTCACCAACGGAGCTGAATTTAATTCCCCAGTCCAGAAAGAAATACATGCGCACTATGCCAAGAATGCCATCCAAGTTGAGAAAGGGGAGCTTGATGATATTTGCCAATTGGCCAAAAAACACCATATGGCCATTTATTTGGGCATCATAGAACGGCCAACCGACCGAGGTGGCCACAGTCTCTACTGCTCCTTGGTCTATATTGATATGAACGGTGAAATAAAGTCCGTACACAGAAAATTACAGCCCACATATGAAGAGCGACTCACATGGTCCCCCGGTGATGGGAACGGCCTTCAAGTGCACCCATTAAAAAGCTTTCACGTTGGGGGATTGAACTGCTGGGAAAATTGGATGCCCTTGCCAAGAACCGCGCTTTATGGCCTAGGCGAGAATTTGCACATTGCCGTTTGGCCGGGCTCAGATTTCAACACAAGGGACATTACACGGTTTATTGCCAGGGAATCAAGATCTTTTGTGGTTTCCGTTTCCAGTGTCATGCGAGTGGAAGATTTTCCTGATGACACACCTCATTTGGATGCTATCCTGAAAAATGCCCCGCCCGTTTTGGCCAATGGGGGGTCCTGCATTGCAGGCCCGGATGGTGAATGGGTCCTGCAACCCGTAACCGACCAAGAGGGACTGATCACCACAACCATTGACTTTGACCGAGTGTTGGAAGAACGGCAGAACTTTGATCCCGTGGGGCACTACTCCCGACCTGATGTCACAAAACTGTCCATAAACAGGGAGCGGCAATCCGTATTGGGCCATAGAACTGATGTATAATCCCAAAAAAACTTCATTGAGAATGAAAAAACCTTTTGCAATACTGATCACTCTAATGTTATGCTTCGGATGTAAGGAAAAACCAACCACACCCGAACCGAAACCAGACAAGGTTGTTTTTAACCAAGAGTTGGCCATGGAGTTGGAAAAAATGAAAGAGGTAGACCAAATAGCGGCCTACATTCAGCAAGGCGAGTATACCAAAATGTCCAAGGAGGAATGGAATGCATTCAAGGACAGTGTATTCACCACCCATCAGAAAATGATTGAGGAAATTTTTGACAAGCATGGTTTCGTGGGTTATGACCTGGCAGGGGAAGAAGGTTCCGATAACTTTTGGCTGCTGGTCCAACACTCCGATCATGACCCAGAATTTCAGAAAAAGGTATTGGATGCCATGAAGATAGAAGTGGACAAAAGAAATGCAAGTCCGAAGTATTATGCCTTTTTGGTGGATCGCGTTAACCTGAACATGGGCAAAGAGCAGGTCTATGGCACCCAGTTCGACTATAATGAAATGGGTCAGGCTTTTCCCAAAAACATGTCCGACACCACAGGATTAGATTTAAGAAGGTTGCGGATGGGACTTATTCCCATGATCGACCGTATGAATGAAATGACGGTTTCCCATTTTATCATGAACCAAGAGCATTTACTTCAAAAGGGAATTAAGAAACCTATTTTATATGCCAAAAATTATGGTGAAAAAGCCCAAGAATAAAAAGGGTATCGGGCCAATAAAAAAAGGTCATATCTTAAAAGATATGACCTTTTTCAGTCTTGTGGGCGCTGAGGGATTCGAACCTCTTCTGCCAACCCTTATGTTTACTGGGTTTTTCCTTGCTTATGCTTTTATTACTAACCGAATTACAGACCACTTCAAGCAACATACTTTCGTTAATCCCAAAATTAACTAATAAAAATTAAATCGGGTTTAGACTTGTTTACATGAAAAAATGGAATTAAATAACAATTCAAATAACAAATAATCCCAAAAGGCACAAATATATTTTCTATCGTAATTTCCCAAGTTCCTTTAGTCGTTCAATAGCCTGTTCATTATTAGGGTTCAGTTCCAAACTTCTTCT
>JAGQZL010000186.1 GCA_020434915.1 Allomuricauda sp.
TGGGAATTTGCGCATCGCTTAAGCATAAATACGATGTAGATACGGTACCTCACGTGCTTTGCGGAGGTTTTACCAAAGAGGAAACCGAATACCTTTTGGTGGATTGCCAATACTTGGAAATAGAAAATGTGATGGCACTTCGTGGTGATGCCAGAAAGGAGGAAAAATATTTTACACCCACCAAAGGTGGACACCAATTTGCCTCGGAATTGGTAAAGCAGATCAATGACATTAACCAGGGAAATTACCTGCATGATAAGATAGAGTCCAGCGATTGTGGAGACTTTTGCATTGGTGTGGCAGGTTATCCCGAAAAACACATGGAAGCCCCGTCCTTGCAATCCGATTTAAAACGGTTGAAGGAAAAAGTGGATTTGGGTGCTGACTATGTGGTGACCCAGATGTTTTTTGACAACAAGAAATTTTTCGAATTTGTGCAAGCAGCACGCGACATGGGAATTGATGTGCCAATTATCCCAGGAATCAAGCCTATTGCCGTTAAAAGGCATTTGCAGTTATTGCCACAAGTATTCCGAGTGGATATCCCACAAGAACTTATTGATGCTGTAGAAGCGTGCAAGACCAATCAGGATGTGCGACAGGTTGGAGTGGAATGGGCCATTCAACAGTCCAAGGAACTCAAGGAGGCCGGAGTACCCGTTTTGCATTATTACTCTATGGGAAAGTCGGATAATATCAAAGATATTGCCAAGGAGCTTTTTTAATTTCCTACTTTAGCGCACCATGAGACGCCTACTTTACATGGTGGTATTGTTGTACGCAAGCATTGGTTTTTCCCAAGACACGGAAATTCCAAGGAATTATGTGCTGGATGTTAACCAGTTCTACGGTTCCATCCTCTTGCATAATACAGATATCTCCCATTTGATTACCGATCACCCGGGGGGCATCATTCTGGGTGTCAGTAGAAAAACCTATGGACACAAAGAATGGGAAGCCGATTTTGGATATCCGGATACAGGTTTCACGTTTGTATATCAAAATACCAATAACCCAACCCTTGGGGAGCACTTTGGCTTATACGGGCACTATAATTTTTATTTCTTCAAACGAAACCTTCAGTTGCGTGTGGCCCAAGGACTGGCCTATAATACCAATCCGTACGACAAAAATGAAAACTTTAGGAACAATGCCTACGGAAGCCATATTTTGAGCAGCACCTTGCTAATGTTCAACTATCACAAAGAAAACATTGTGGCTGGCTTGGGCTTGAATGCAGGGGTTTCCTTTATACATTATTCCAATGCCAATTTTAAGGCACCCAATACATCCACCAATACATTTGCAGTGAATTTTGGATTGACCTATAATTTGGAGAAAGATTCAACATATCCCTATTTGAATCCTGAACCAACGGAAAAAATAACTGAACCTATTCGGTATAATTTGGTGTTGCGTGGCGGTGCAAACGAAAGTGATGTCATCAATATGGGACGTTATGGGTTTGCCATTTTTTCCGCCTATGCGGATAAACGATTGGGAAAACGGAGTGCCATTCAGTTAGGAACAGATGTTTTCCTTTCCAATTTTTTGAAAGAGTTGATTCGCTATCAGTCCATCTCTTTTCCAGAATTGGCCGTAGACTCCGATACGGATTACAAAAGAGTGGGGGTGTTCTTGGGGCATGAATTGTTTGTGAACAAAATGAGCGTAGTGGCCCAACTAGGGTATTATGTGTATTATCCTTTTGATTTTGAAGGACGTATGTATAACCGAATTGGAATGAAACGCTATTTTGGCGATAAAATATTTGGAGCCATCACCTTAAAATCCCATGGAGCCAAAGCAGAAGCAGTTGAATTTGGAATTGGAGTGCGTTTATGAAAGGAAAATGGTTGACATACTTGTTTTTGCTTTTAATAGCCTGCAACGGTGATAACGTTCCCGATTGTTTCCAGAATGCTGGAGATTTGGTTCGCAGAATAGTGGACGTTCCCGAATTCAGTAAGATCACCGTTTTTGAAAACCTGCAATTGGTTTTGGTGGATGGAGCGGAACAAAAAGTGGAGATCGAGACGGGCGAATATCTTTTCAACGATGTTTCGGCAGTGGTAGAAGATGGCAGGTTGATCGTACGGAATGAGAACAGTTGCAATTACGTTCGCGATTACGGATTGACCACTATTTATGTAACATCACCCAATGTTTCTGAAATCCGTAGCAGCACGGGATTCCCCATTTCCAGTGATGGGATACTCAACTATCCCACCCTCTCTTTGATTGCTGAAAGTTTCAACAATCCGGAAACTGAAACCACAGATGGCTCCTTTGATCTGGAGGTAAATGCATCGAACGTAAGTATTGTGGTAAATGGCATTGCCTATTTTAAATTAAGGGGTAATACCAATAATTTTAATGTTACGGTTGCCGCTGGCGATTCTAGAATTGAAGCAGAAAATCTGGTCTCGGAAAATGTCGACTTAAACCATAGGGGCTCCAATGATGTGTATGTAAATCCGCAAGAACGAATCAGTGGTGTTATCCGAGGTACAGGAGATGTCATCAGTATCAACCGTCCGCCGGAAATAGAGGTGGAAGAACTATATAACGGTCGACTTATCTTCCAGGATTGAGGATCCCCGTTCAAACTATGACATAAATCCATAGAAGCCATTGGATTTCTCAGTACTTTCGAAATGTTAAGAACTGATTCTTGAAAGACCTATTCTCCTACATAAAATGCTTGTTCATTCCCTATCCAAAAGTAAGATCATTGGAAGGTCTTCGGGGGTTGGAAAAAGCGGATGTCCTATTTCACAATTTAGTGGCCGATAAAAAGGTTCCCGGCATGGCGGTAACAGTTCTTGAAAAGGGAGCGGTTGTTTTGCAAAGAGGGTACGGCTTTTCCCATTTGGAGGATAGAACGCGAATTGACCCGCAGCAGACTATTTTTAGGATTGCCAGTATCTCCAAGTGCATTACAGGGCTTGCTTTGGGCATAATGGTAGAAGAAGGTTTGGTGGATTTGGACACTTCCTTTTATCAGTATGTGCCATACTACCCTAAAAAAGAACATGATTTCACACTTAGGCAATTGGCAAGTCATACTGCAGGTATTCGCGGATATCGGGGTAAGGAATTTGCTTTGAACCAAGATATTTCCATCAAGGATAGCATTGAAATTTTTAAGGAGGATTCTTTACTGTTTCGTCCTGGGCATGGATATCTTTACAATAGTTTTGATTTTGTATTACTTTCCTTGGCCATGCAGGAAGTCAGTGGTATCCCGTTTCAGGAATATGTGAGAGAGAAGGTCTTGATTCCTTTGGAAATGAATTCCACTTTTTCACCTGAAGAATTGAATGTCAGTTCGAGCGCAGTCGAGAACACAGCCAGTTTTTATACTAAGCGATCTCTGTGTTTCAAAAAAGCCGTTGAGGTGAATAATGTATACAAATTGGCGGGAGGCGGATTTTTGTCCACCAGTGAAGATATCGCCCAACTCGGCCAGGCCATATTGGAACACAAGTTGCTTAAAAAAGAAACGTATGATCAACTATTGACCTCTCAAATGGTCAATGATAGGCCAACGTACTATGGTTTGGGATTTCAGGTAAGTCAAGATGCAGCGGGAAGGGATTTTGTGGGCCATGTGGGTAACAGTGTAGGGGCGTATACCAATCTTTTCATTTATCCTAAGGAAGAAAAAGTGATTTCCATCTTGATCAATTGCACGGACCCCAAGGCGCAACCCTTTTTGGATAGTGCCATTGATGCAGCCTTGGATTTGCGCACTTCGTGATTTTTGCTGAAATTTATTCAAAACACTTCCAGTTTTGAGATATTTCTTTTCTTTGATTCTATTCTTTTTTCTGTTCTCGATGGATGGCCTCCATGCCGAGGAAAGTTTTTCTTTTGAAAAGAAAATGGCGGTGAGCGATAGCGTTCAGGACAGTCTTACTTCAAGGGAATGGAAAAAGTTCAAGTCTTTCCAGGCCCAGCTGCTATCCTCTCAGCTGTCAAAATTGGATAAGGAAAACCAATTGTCAGGGTATGCCCGTGATTCACTGAACATTTTGAAAGTGAAATTGGTGGCCATCAAGGTGTTGGACGAGAAAAATCTATTGAACAGGGATCTAGCCGAGAACACCTCGTATTACACCGCATTGCTGGAAAAATTGAAAGAAAGTGAAATTCCACCTTCTGAATACCTTTTTTTGGAAGAGAAGCTTGCATATTTGAACCAGGAAGCCTTGAACGGGAGTTTGCAACTAAGTAGGTGGATGAACATTGGCTTATTGGTACTTGTCGCATTTCTGGGCTACATGTTGTTTCAGCAAAGAAGAAACCGGAAAAAAAGCGTTCTTCCCGAACTCAGTAAACAGGAAACTCTGGTGCGGAACCTCATTTTGCAAGGGAAGAGCAATAAGGAAATCGCCGGCGAACTTTTTATTAGCTTGAGTACCGTGAAGAGCCACATCACTAGTATCTATGGGAAGCTAAATGTGTCCAACAGGCAACAACTCCTTGAAATTGGTACGGGTACTAGCACCTAATTCAGACCAATTGGGCTTTTTGAAAGACTGTTTCTCCTCTTACTTTGTTTCAAAATTAAACGGTTTTGAAACATCTACTCTGGTTTTTTCTTGCATGTCACATTTCAACTTTTGGTCAAGAAGAATTCATTTTAAAAGGAAAGGTTTTTGATGGTCAAGACACTCCAATACCCATTGGTGATGTTTTGTTGTTCGATACAAACAAGGATAATCTGGTCATGTATACCACTTTGGTAGACGGAATGTTCCTGCTCAATAAAGTGATGGAAGGGGAATTTTGGTTGGAAGTATCTGCTTTGGGATATAAAAAGTACTCCCAAAAACTCAATATGACAGAGAATCGAGAGGTATCCCTTTTACTTGAGGAAGAAGTGACCGAACTGGACGATGTAGAGGTAACAGCGTTGAAAAATCCAATAACCAGTGTTAATGGCAATTTGAAGATTGATGTGCAGAATCCCATATTTTCTTCCATGGTAGACCCTTTGGAGGTACTTTCCAAATTGCCCAATGTTCAAATTTCACCGGATAGGGAATCCATTTCCGTCATAGCGAGAGGGGCACCATTGATTTATCTGGGAAACCAGCGTATAACATTGGATGAATTTTTGGGACTGTCGGTAGACGCCATGGAAAGCATAGAACTCATCAATAATCCATCACCCAAATACGAAGCGGAGGGCCAGGCCGTGATTGTGGTCCACCTCAAAAAGAATACGGATAAAGGAGCCATGTTAAGTCTCGGTGAAACCTTATCCTTCAGACAGAACACCAACAATTATCTAAGTTCCAACGGAAGTTTTTCCAATGGAAAATGGAACCTGCGCGGAAACCTTAACTACAATGTAATTGAGCAATGGGAGAGCAATACGTTTGCCTTTGCCATCCCAGAGGAGGACATTTATTCGGATTATTTGGTGCTGATTCCAGATAACCACAGGGTTCAGGTCAATACGGGCTTGGGGTTCTATTACCCCATTAACGATACCGATTATATATCTTTCAATACCACATACCGATTGCAAACCGATGATGCCGATTTTGAAACGACCACTTTCGTACAGGATGGAGCCGAAGAAGACGAAGTACTATCCGAACCCAAGAATGATAACCGTCGACATTATTTTAGTGGAAACTTCAATTTCAACAAAAAGATTGCTGCTGATTGGAACCTATTTACGGGAATCCAATATTCTTCCTTTTCGCAAACCTTGGACACCGATATTTTCAACAATTACAATGATGAAGGATTTTTGTTGGATCAATCCAGATACCAAGAATATCAAATAGGATCTTGGGCCGCCCGTGTGGATG
>JAGQZL010000187.1 GCA_020434915.1 Allomuricauda sp.
ATGTGGGACAAAAATGGGGAACTTCAAGATACCAAAGCCATCATTCCCGATAGCAGTTATTCCGGCGTTTATCAGGCAACCATTGATTTTTGTAAGGAACACGGCGCGTTTGACCCAAAAACCATGGGAACTGTTCCCAACGTTGGTCTAATGGCTCAAAAGGCGGAAGAATATGGATCCCATGATAAAACGTTCGAAATCCCAAGTGCAGGTACGGTTAAAGTCATCAGCCTTTCTACTGGCAACACTTTGATTGAACATGGCGTAGAGGAAGGCGACATCTGGAGAATGTGCCAAGTAAAGGATGCCCCAGTTCAGGATTGGGTCAAATTAGCAGTTTCACGAGCCAGGGCCACAAATGACCCTGCAGTTTTCTGGTTGGATGAAGAACGTGCGCACGATACGGAATTGATCAAGAAAGTAAATGTGTACCTAAAAGACCACGATACATCAGGACTGGACATCAGAATCCTTTCTCCTGTGGAAGCTACCAAGTTTACGCTAAAAAGAATGAAGGAGGGCAAGGATACCATTTCCGTTTCGGGAAATGTGTTGAGGGATTACCTCACGGACCTCTTCCCTATTTTGGAAGTGGGCACCAGTGCCAAAATGTTGTCCATTGTTCCCTTGATGAACGGTGGGGGGTTGTTTGAAACAGGGGCCGGAGGTTCCGCCCCCAAGCACGTGGAGCAATTTTTGGAAGAAGGCCACTTGCGATGGGACTCTTTGGGAGAGTTTTTGGCGTTGGCCGTTTCATTGGAATTCTTCAGTGAAAAGAACAACAACAAAAAAGCCCAAATTCTTGCCGATGCCTTGGACAAGGCTACAGAAGAGTTCTTGAACAATGACAAATCACCCTCCAGAAAAGTAAACGAACTGGATACTAGGGGAAGTCATTTTTATTTGGCCTTGTATTGGGCTGGTCAGTTGGCCAACCAGAACGAGGACGAAGCTTTGAAATCCACTTTTTCCAAAGTATTCGAAGCCATGTCTTCCAATGAAGAAAAAATTGCCAAGGAATTGATTGATGCGCAAGGTGCTCCGGTAAATATTGGAGGTTATTACCTCCCTGATGCCGAATTGGCCTCAAAAGCCATGCGTCCAAGCGAAACTTTGAACAAGATTCTTGGCTCCATCGGCTAATACACACGTTGACCATCAGATTTTAAGAATAAATAAGTGCAGGAAGGTAGTACCTATCCTGCACTTGTTTTATGTGATGGTTTTAACTGTTAAAGTTATTCGACTGAGACTTGATTATTTCTGGCATAGCCAACAAATTTGTACATTTAGGAAAAACCAATCGAATGCCCAGACAATATCTTGCACTCATGCTTGCCCTGTTTGGGCATTTTTTCATCATAACCGCCCAAGAAAAGTATACGCTTAGTGGAACCGTGTCGGAAGCTATCAGCAATGAGACGTTGATAGGTGTCACGATTGCCATTACCGAGCTTAAAACAGGGACAACCACCAACGAATATGGCTTCTACTCCATCACGTTGCCAAAAGGTCAGTACAGAATAGCAGTGAGCTATTTGGGATATCAAGATGTGATGGAAACCATAACCTTGAACAAGAACCTTAAAAAAGACTTCAGTCTGGTTGAAAAAGCAGAAGAACTGGAAGAAGTTGTGGTCACGGATGATGCGGAACGTCTGGATATCCGAAAGCCCCAGATGAGTGTAAATACCCTAGCGGCACAAACCATCAAACAAATACCGGTGGTTTTGGGAGAGGCAGATGTGATCAAGTCCCTTTTGCTGCTTCCCGGTGTCACCAATGCCGGGGAAGCTTCCTCTGGATTTAATGTAAGGGGCGGAGCCACCGACCAGAATCTTATCCTGTTGGATGAGGCGACCGTGTTCAATTCATCACACCTGTTCGGATTCTTCTCCGTATTCAACCCTGATGCGATAAAAGATGTCAAGTTGTTTAAAGGGGGCATACCGGCCCGTTACGGAGGAAGAGTCTCCTCTGTACTGGAAATTTTCCAAAAAGAAGGAAACAGCAAGGATTTTAAAGTAAACGGTGGTATTGGTGCTGTGGCCAGCAGGTTACTTTTGGAAGGCCCCATCCAAAAGGACAGGACCGCTTTCTTGGTTGGGGGCAGGGCCTCCTACGCCCATTTATTCCTCCCCTTGTTTGATGTGAACAACAAGGCCTATTTCTATGACCTCAACACAAAGATCAACCACAAGATCAATGAGAACAATAGCATTTATTTGTCCGGGTATTTTGGCAGGGACCTGTTCAGTATCAACGAAAAGTTCGTAAATACATACGGCAATGCTGTTGGCAATTTTAGATGGAACCATTTGTTTTCCGAAAAGATTTTTTCAAATCTATCCCTTATCTATTCCGATTACTACTATGGCTTAGAACTTGATTTCGTGGGGTTTGAATGGGATTCCGGCATCCAAAACTTCAACTTAAAATACGACTTGAAACATTACCTGAACGACAAGTTTCAGTTGAATTATGGAATGCACAACACCTACTATGTCTTTAACCCCGGAAAGATAAAACCAAACAGTCCGGACTCAGGGATTGTGGAGGACCAATTGACCAAAAAATATGCCAACGAAAATGCACTGTATGTAGATGTTGAGCACAACATCACACCAAATTTAAGCGTGGAGTATGGTCTAAGGGTAAGCCAATTCAATAGATTTGGACAGGATGAATTCTATGTTTACGCGAACAACAATCCTGTTGAATTTGACCCTTTTACATTGGTGTATCGGGAAGCCGAGCCTATCGACACCATCAACCCAGGCAGGGGCGGAACCCTGAAAAAATTCTTCAATTTTGAACCAAGGGCTTCCGTATCCTACAATTTTAACGGTAAAAGCTCCATAAAGGCCAGTTATACACGTTTGGCCCAATACCTCCACCTGCTTTCCAATACCAGTTCCCCGACCCCTTTGGATGTTTGGACTCCAAGCGGACCTTTTGTGGAACCCCAACTGCTGGACCAATATGCCGTGGGATATTTCCGCAACATAAAAGGAGGTGAGTTTTCTTTTGAAACAGAAGTGTTCTACAAAGATATCCAGAATCGGATTGATTACATTGACGGTGCCAATCTAATTGCCAACAATGCCATAGAACAAGTAATACTGAATGGACAGGCAAGGGCTTACGGACTTGAGTTTTTGATACGGAAGAACGAAGGAAGGTTTACAGGATGGTTGGCCTACACCCTTTCCCGATCGGAACAACGAACACCAGGTAGGGACTTGGGGCTTGACACGGGAAGATCCGATCTGGAGACAGGCATCAACCTTGGGGAATGGTACAGCACACCTTATGACAAAACCCATGATCTTTCACTTTATGGAAGCTTTGACCTGAACGAAAAATGGAACTTCAATGCCAATTTCGTATTTCAGACAGGCCAACCCACCAACTATCCCATCGGACAGTTTGAATTTGAAGGAGTAACTGTACCGTATTATGGGCCAAGGAACAAAATTAGGCTTCCAGATTACCATCGCATGGATATTTCGGCAACCTTGACTCCCAAAAGAAACTCGTGGAAAAAAGTCAAATCCGAATGGGTGTTCAGCATTTACAATGTCTATAGCCGCAAAAATGCAGCTTCCATCAATTTTAGGGAAAATGAGGATACCGGTAGGAACGAAGCGTTACGAACTTCCATTTTTGGAATCATTCCCTCCGTAACCTATAATTTCAAATTTTAGGACCGTGAAAAAGGAACTCCTTTACTTTTTAACACTATTGATACTTTGGTCTTGTGAAGATGTCATTGACGTGGAGCTCCCTGATGTGGAAAACAGACTTGTGGTTGGGGGATTGTTGCGTGTGGATAAGGAGCAAGAGTTTGTGGATGTAAAGGTCCTTTTAAGGGAGACCAGTAGTTTTTTTGATGAAAATCAACCAACGCAGGCAGAAAGTGCGTTGATCTACTATGGAAGACCGACCCGTGATGGCCTTTTTGAAAGTCTCTCCTTTTCGCATTTGGTTGAAAAAGATGCCGGAACGGGGATTTATGTACCCAATTTGGCCCAGGATAGCATACGAACTGCCGCTGCAGAACCCGGCATTGTTTTTATCTTACAGATTACCCATAAAGGAAAAAGGTATTATGCCCAAACCGAATACGCTCCTACAGTTCCTTTGGACAACGTGGTGCAGGGAGATGACACCTTTTTCGAAGATGATGAAACCGAAATTATAGTCACATTTACCGATGATCCTGAAAGGGACAATTTTTATGTTTTTGATTTTGGCAATGATAAATTCCAACCGGTTGAAGATCAATTTTTTCAAGGGCAGCAATTTCAATTCTCCTATTTCTATGATCAAAAGCTGGAGGTAGGTCAAGAAGTCACTGTAAGTATCTTGGGTGCCACCGAAGATTTCTATAATTACATGGCCTTGGTCGTGGAACAGACAGAGAACAATAATGGCGTGTTTCAAACCCCAGTAGCCACGGTTCGGGGCAATGTTTTTGACATTACGGGATTGGACAACATCAATATATTTGATAATGTAGAGCGCCCTAATGATTATGCCCTGGGTTATTTTGCCATTGTCCAGGAACATTCACAAACAATTACCATTTTCAATTAAGATTGATATGAATGAGCATATGAAATCACAGATAATTAACCATATCAACCCCCTTTATATTTTAAGGAGATGAAAGAACGAATCCTATTGATGCTTTTTAGCGTGTTACTCCTTTTTTCTTGTGAGGATGTCATCGATGTGGAACTGCCTGAAGACGAAAACAGACTGGTTGTGGATGGATTGTTACGTGTGGATAAGAGCCAGGAATTTGTGGATGTGAGGATCACATTAAGGGAGACTAGCAATTTTTTTGATGAAAATCAGCCCACACAAGCCGAAAGTGCCCTAATCTACTATGGCGTACTCACGGAGGACAACCTCTTTGAAAATCTGGCATTTTCTTATCTCGTGGAAGAAGAACCAGGGTCAGGGGTCTATGTACCGAATCCTGATTTCACAACGGATCAGCGTATTCGCACTGCGTCTGCGGAACCGGGAGTGACGTTTATTTTAGAAATTACCCATAAAGGGAAAAGATATTTTGCACAGACCATGTACGCCCCTGCAGTTCCCATAGATGATTTGGAACAAGGGGACGGGACTCTTTTTGAGGATGACGAAACCGAAATCATTGTGACCTTTACGGATAATCCGGATTTGGACAATTTCTACGTTTTCGATTTTGGATACGGCGAATTTCAAACGGTGGAAGACCAATTTTTCCAAGGGCAACAGTTCCAATTTTCCTATTTTTATGATGATAGTTTAACGGCTGGTCAGGACATATCTGTCAGTATTTTGGGAGCTACCCAAGATTTTTACAACTATATGGATTTGGTTATAGAACAGACCACGGACACAGGTGGTGTGTTCCAAACCCCTGTGGCGACAGTGCGAGGCAACATTTTTGATATTACCGGACTGGACAACATCGACATTTCTGACAATGTAGGCCGCCCCAATGAATATGCCTTGGGCTATTTTGCCGTTGTACAAGAATATTCACAGACCTTAACCATTGAATAACTTACAGAAATAGGTACAGGAGCAATACCATCAATATTCCCACAATTCCCTGAAACAAGGTTCCCATGGTGTGTCCCTTCAACGCGGTTTTCACATTGATGTTGGAAAATTGGGAAACCACCCAAAAATAGCTGTCATTGATGTGGGAAACCGTCATGGCACCCGCTCCCACTGCCAGAACTGCCAAAGCTTTGTCCGTAATGGAAAGGAGACCGAAAGTCTCCAA
>JAGQZL010000188.1 GCA_020434915.1 Allomuricauda sp.
ATATACTCAACGGTACGATCAAATTCCTTGTACGAATCCGGTTTGGATTTGCCAATTTCCCACATGAGGAGCTTTACCACTTCCTCTCTCTTCTTCTCCATCTTCTTCACAAAGGCCTCCATACACATAATACGATCTTTCACCTTCATGGTGGGCCATACTCCCTGCCCCTTATCATAGGCGGCCAAGGCGGCACTCAAGGCATCCATGGCCTCTGGCTCTCCCATGTCCGGAATACTTCCCAAAGGCGTTGGAGCATATTCTTCTGTAGATGAAATCGTAGAGATTACCTGACTTGTAGCTCCCTCCCATTTTCGGAGCTCCCCATTTACCAAATAGGTTTTTTGATGTATTTCTTCGCTAATCCGAAAAGCCTCAGGGATAGCGTTCTTTGTTTTGGACATATGCTGTTGTTTTATAGAATTAGTGTTCATTGAAATGGTCGCCCATCCTTCACAAAGCTAACATAAAAACACATGAAAACAGCTTCATTTTCAAGGGTTTTATATCGAAAACGATGTAGAACAGGTTATTGAACAAGTTGTTGTATTATTGTGTAAATCAGACCAAGTATTGGAACAAATCGGGCTTGTTGTTCAAATAATCCCCAAAGAAATGCCTTGCCTTCATCCGTTGGATCAATGGCTCCAGATCTTCCGATGATTTCAGCTCTATCCCCACCACGGCGGGAGCGTTTTCACGACTCGATTTTTTGGAATACTCAAAATGGGTAATATCGTCATCCGGACCCAAAATTTCCGCCACAAATTCCTTGAGAGCACCGGGTCTTTGCGGAAACCGCACGATAAAATAATGCTTTAGATTGGCGTAGAGCAAGGCCCGTTCCTTGATCTCGGCGGTTCGGGTAATGTCATTGTTACTGCCACTTACGATACACACGACATTCTTCCCCTTAATTTCCTCCGCAAAATCATCCAATACAGCAATGGTCAAGGCACCGGCAGGCTCCACAACAATGGCATCCCTGTTGTATAGGTCCAAAATGGCCTGGCACACTTTCCCCTCAGGTACCGTTGCCACATCCCGCAAGTGCTCCATGCAAATGGCATATGTGAGACTCCCCACTTTCTGTACGGCAGCCCCATCAATAAACTTGTCTATTTGAGGTAATTCCACCAATCTTCCTTCTTGTATGGATTTTTTCATGGAAGGTGCACCCAAAGGCTCCACGCCAATAATCTTAGTCTTGGGCGACAATGCTTGAAAAGTTCCACATAGGCCAGAGGCCAAACCACCTCCACCTACCGGAACAAAAAGATAGTCGATAGGGTCATTGGATTGCTGGAGGATTTCCAGACCAACGGTTGCCTGCCCTTCTATGATCTTTTCATCATCAAAAGGATGTACGAAGGTCTTCCCTTCTTGATCACAAAATTGTTGGGCCGCCTTGTTGGAATCATCGAACGTATCACCTTCCAACACCACCTCTACCCATTCTTCACCAAACATTTTGGTCTGGTCAATCTTTTGTTTAGGAGTAACTACAGGCATATAAATGGTCCCTTTCACTTGTAAATGACTACAGGCAAAGGCTACTCCTTGGGCATGGTTACCGGCACTGGCACACACCACGCCTTTTTGCAACTGTGTTCTGGACAGGGAAGCTATTTTATTGAAGGCTCCGCGTATTTTATAACTACGTACACGCTGAAGGTCTTCCCGTTTTAAAAGAATATTGGCCCCATATTTTTTGGAGTAGCGGATGCTTTGCTGCAAAGGAGTTTCCTCTACCACATGGGCAATGGTCTTTGCCGCTTGATATATATCCACTATTTGCGGAAAATATCTCTCCACAGTTTCCTTTTTCATGGGGCCAATACAATTTGTCTATATCGGTTTCATGGCTGTCATGGAGGCACGTAACCTAGCTCCCACGATTTCCACCTCATGGTTTCGGATGGCTTTGTTTACGGCGATCAATTTAATATTGTCCACACCATTGTCCTTTCCTTCGCCAAAGTGTTTTCCGATTACATTGGTTTCCACCTTTTTCATGAAATCTGTCAACAATGGCTTGCAGGCATGGTCAAACAGATAACATCCATACTCAGCGGTATCGGAAATCACCCGGTTCATTTCGAACAATTTCTTTCTGGCGATGGTATTCGCAATCAACGGTGTTTCGTGCAAAGATTCGTAGTACGCTGATTCCCCGATGATACCGGATTCGGTCATGGTTTCGAACGCCAGTTCCACTCCGGATTTCACAAAAGCCACCATCAACACGCCATTGTCGTAGTATTCCTGTTCAGAAATGGATACATCCCCAGCAGGAGTCTTTTCAAAAGCCGTTTCACCGGTTTCTGCCCTCCAATCCAAAAGGTTCTTATCTCCGTTGGCCCAATCCTCCATCATGGTCTTGGAGAAATGACCACTCATGATATCGTCCATGTGCTTTTGGAACAGCGGACGCATGATCACCTTCAATTCTTCGGCCAAATCAAAAGCCTTGATCTTAGCGGGGTTGGACAAGCGGTCCATCATATTGGTGATACCTCCTTGTTTCAACCCTTCGGTAATGGTTTCCCACCCGTATTGAATCAATTTGGAAGCATATCCTTTGTCAACTCCTTTTTCCACCATTTTGTTGAAGGAAAGAATGGAACCTGTCTGCAACAAACCACAAAGAATGGTCTGCTCACCCATCAAATCCGATTTTACTTCGGCCACAAAGGAAGATTCCAAAACACCGGCCTTGTGTCCACCGGTAGCAGCGGCATAAGCCTTGGCCTGTTCCAAACCTTTACCCTCTGGGTCGTTCTCCGGGTGAACGGCAATCAGCGTAGGCACACCAAAACCTCTCTTGTACTCCTCACGTACTTCAGAACCTGGACTTTTCGGAGCCACCATGATCACGGTGATGTCCTCACGCACTTGCATACCCTCCTCCACAATATTGAAACCGTGGGAGTAAGACAAGGTGGATCCTTTCTTCATCAAAGGCATTACGGTACCCACTACATTGGTGTGCTGTTTGTCCGGCGTTAGGTTAATGACCAAATCCGCGGTCGGGATCAATTCCTCATACGTGCCAGCCACGAAATTGTTTTCGATTGCATTTTTATAGGAAGCCCTTTTTTCCTTGATGGCCGCTGCACGAAGTGCATACGAAATATCCAAGCCGGAATCGCGCATGTTCAAGCCTTGGTTCAAGCCTTGGGCGCCACATCCTACAATTACGATTTTCTTTCCTTTTAAAGCGGTTACACCATCAGCAAACTCGCTGGAATCCATAAACCTACATTTTCCCAACTGGGTCAATTGCTCGCGTAATGATAGTGTGTTGAAGTAATTTGCCATTTTTCTATTTTGATTTTATGCTATTTAGTTTTCTTGAAATGCCGTTAATATTTCCGAAATGGGCATGGCGGCCTTGGTAACCGCAATCCTTCCCGAACGTACAAACTGTAAAATACCGTAGGGTTCCAGGGCATCGTGCATTTCGTCAATCTCATGACGACGGCCCGTTTTGGCCAAAACGAAGAAATCACGGTTTACCGTAACAATCTGTGAATTGCTTTCTTTGATGATGTTCTGAATCTGGCGCTCGTCAAACAACAAATGGGAAGCGATTTTGAACAAAGCTGATTCTTGATAAATAATATCATCATCGGTATGATAAAAGGCTTTGATCACCTCCACTTGTTTTTCAATTTGCTGAACAATTTTTCGGGTCCAATCCTCTGTGGTATGCACAACGATTGTAAATTTGGAAACATGTTCAATCTCTGATTTTGAGACATTTAATCCTTCTATATTGATATGTCGCTTTAAGAATATTCCAGATATTCTGTTCAACAATCCAACATTGTTTTCGGAATACACCGATATGGTATACCATTGTTTTTCCATAGTATTCTATTCTTGGGCCATTATCCCATCACAAGGATTTCACCTTATCGCTGTGGGTTTTAGGCATGTCTTATTTCTATTTATTTCAATCTGATATCGGCCACGGAAGCTCCGGATGGTATCATCGGGAACACATTGTCCTCTTTTTCCACTTTTACTTCCAAAAAGTATGGGTCTTTGGAAGCTATCATTTCCTGAACGGCATCTTCCAAATCAGCGCGTTCTGTAACCCTTCTTGATTTAATGTGATAGCCTTCGGCTATTTTTACAAAGTCGGGATTGGTCATTACCGTGGAGGCATATCGGCTTTCAAAGAAAAGTTCCTGCCACTGGCGCACCATCCCCAAATGGTCATTGTTCAATACCACGATCTTTACAGGAACGTTGTGTTGAAAAATCACACCCAACTCTTGAATGGTCATCTGATACCCTCCGTCCCCAATAATGGCCACCACTTCCCGGTCCATGGCACCCATCTTGGCCCCAATGGCCGCTGGTAGGCCAAAGCCCATGGTTCCCAGTCCACCCGAGGTAATGTTGCTCTTGGTCTGTTTAAACTTGGCATATCTACAGGCAATCATTTGATGTTGTCCCACATCGGAGACAATCACCGCATTGTTTCCAGAGGCAATGTTTATCTGCTCCATGACTTCACCCATGGTAAGGCCTTCCTTGGTTGGATGAATATCCTTTTCAATCAATTCTTTGTATTCGATTTGATGCTTCTTTTCAAATTCTGCCAGCCATTCTTTGTGCTCATTCTTGTTTATCAATGGTAAGAGCATGCCCAACGTTTCTTTGGCGTTACCTAAAACAGCTACATCCGCCTTTACATTTTTATTGATTTCCGCTGGGTCTATCTCAAAATGGATGACCTTGGCCTGCTTGGCATAAGTGTTCAAATCTCCGGTAACCCTGTCGTCAAAACGCATACCGATGGCAACGAGCACATCACATTCATTGGTTAGGACATTTGGACCATAATTGCCATGCATACCTACCATACCGACATTTAAAGGGTGGTCGGTTTCCATGGCGGAAAGTCCCAATATTGTCCATGCAGCAGGAATTCCTGCTTTTTCAACCAATGCCTTTAATTCAGCTTCAGCTTCACCTAAAATGACTCCCTGACCAAACACAATGTACGGTTTCTTGGCATTGTTGATCAATTCTGCAGCTTGTTGTATAGCTTTGGAATCCGGTTCCGGTACGGGTTTATAACTCCTTACCCCTGTACATTTTTCGTATTTGAAATCGAGCTCGTCAAATTGGGCGTTTTTGGTGATATCCACCAAAACAGGGCCAGGTCTTCCAGATCTGGCAATATAAAATGCTTTGGCGATGATTTCAGGGATTTCCTCCACCTTGGTCACTTGATAGTTCCATTTGGTAACCGGAGTGGAAATGCCCACAATATCCGTTTCTTGAAAGGCATCCGAACCCAAAAGGCTTCGGGTAACCTGTCCTGTGATGCAAACCATGGGAGTGGAATCAATTTGGGCATCGGCCAAGCCTGTCACCAAATTGGTCGCCCCAGGTCCGGAAGTGGCCATGGCGACACCCACTCTCCCTGTTACTCTAGCATATCCCTGAGCCGCATGGGCGGCTCCTTGCTCATGTCTTGTCAAAATATGGGTCAGCTTATCCTGAAATTTATAGAGTTCGTCATACACAGGCATGATGGCCCCTCCGGGATATCCATAAATCAAATCCACACCTTCTGCCAACAAACAATGGATAATGGCTTCCGCCCCCGTTATTCTCATAGTTGTTTTCTTTTTATCTTCTTTTTTCTGTGCCTTCAATGTTTCCATAAGCTATCTATTAGGAAAATCAACGCCTTAACCGGCCTTTATTTTAAAACAAATCGGTAACACACCCCTTGGAGGCGGATGACACCGTTTTG
>JAGQZL010000189.1 GCA_020434915.1 Allomuricauda sp.
GCAAGAGATAGCATTTGGTGATGGATTTGATGTGGTTCCCGACAAGGATGACAGTCAATATGGCTATGCCATGAGTCAACAAGGGTATGTGAGTCGCTACGATTGGAAAACAGGTAACGGCTATATTGTACGCCCTACCCCACCTGATGCGGATACCATGCTTCGTTTTAACTGGAATGCTGCCATTGGACAAGACCCTTTTGACAACTCAACCGTTTATTTTGGAAGCCAGTTTGTGCACAAATCCACAAACAAAGGGTTGACTTGGGATGTTATTTCTCCGGATTTGACTACCAACGACAAAGAAAAACAAAAACAAAGTGAAAGTGGCGGTCTTACTATGGATGCCACTGGTGCAGAAAACCACTGTACCATTATTGTGATAGAACCTTCACCCGTTGAAAGGAACATGTTATGGGTAGGTACCGATGATGGAAGGGTACATTACACCCAAAACAGTGGTGAAACCTGGGTTGAAGTGACCAAGAATATCAAAGGACTCCCAACTGGAAGCTGGATTCCGCAAATAAAAGCCTCCCATACTAACAAAGGTGAAGCTTTACTGGTTGCCAATGATTATAGGAGGTTCAATTATGCACCTTACGTGTACCGAACCAAAGATTATGGTAAAACTTGGACGCGTATTGTTGATGGAAATGATGTGAAAAGTTATGCTTTGTCCATTTTGGAGGACCCGGAAAATCCCCAGTTGATGTTTTTGGGTACGGACGATGGACTTTACATTTCCTTTGATGCCGGAAACAAATGGCAAAAATGGAACAAGGGCTTCCCTACGGTATCCACCAAGGATTTGGCCATTCATCCACGTGAGCAGGATTTGGTGATCGGTACCTTTGGCCGTGCCGCTTGGGTTTTGGATGATATCCGTCCGCTTAGGGCATTGGCCGGAAACGCCAGTGTTTTACAAAAAGAAATTAGCTTGTTTGATAGCCCAGATGCTTATTTGGCCGCATACCAGCAACCCACCGGAAGTCGTTTTGGAGCCGATGCGATTTATAATGGGGAAAATAGAAGATGGGGAGCTATGATCACCTACTACTTAAAAGAAGGCAGCAAAAAGGCCAAGGAAGACAAAAAAGAGGAAAAAGAAGATGATAAAGAAGAGGAAACCAAAACTGATGACAAGGCCAAAGAAAAGACCAAGGATTCTATCTTCTTCGAATTTTACGATGGGGACAGATTGATTAGGACGCTAAAATATAAGACACCTGAAAAGGCAGGTTTCCACCGAATTTATTGGAACTTGGATGAAAAAGGTCCGGATAGGCCTTCAAGAACCATTCGAAAGAACAATAGGGAACGTGGAGGGGTTGAAGTAAAACCAGGCACTTACAAAGTAAAAGTACTTTATGGCGACCATGAGGACTCTACCTCGGTAACCGTGAAAACTGACCCCAGATTGGATGTATCCATGGCTTCCATCAATGAAGTTTATGAGACCGGCAAAAAAATAGAGGGCTATACACAAACCGCAGCCGATGCCGTAAAACAATTGGTAGAGAGCAAGGATTTGGCCAACAAATTCAAAAAAGAATTGAAGGATTTGGACAAAGAGAAATTCAAGGATCAAATCAAAGCCTCGGAAGAAATCGTTAAACAGATTGACTCCATTGTGGCCTTGTATCTTGGTAAAGATGACAAGCGCCAAGGTATTGTTAGAGATCCCGACCCCACCGTCATGTCTCGTTTAGGGGATGCCTCTTATTACGTGGGTACCAGAAAATCAGGAATTACGGCAACGGAAAGACGCATGCTCCAGTTTGCCGAAGACGACCTAAAGGCTGCGTTGGAAAAAACCAATGCTTTCTTTAATGAGAAATGGAAACCGTACAGAACTTCCATTGAATCATTGGACCTTTCCCCTTTCAAGGAAACACAATCATTCAACCTTAACTAAAACAACATGAAACGAATATTGGCCTTATCCCTTATCCTTTCGATTTGGGCCTGCAAAGAAGAAGCAAAGGAACCTTCCATTGCCGAAACTATGAAAACTTATTCCATTGCCCAAATGATGGACAATGAAGCCATTGGTGGTGGTAGTTTTTCACCGGACAATTCCAAATTGTTGGTTTCGAGCAACCGTTCCGGCATCTATAACATGTACACCATTCCAACAGCTGGTGGGGAGATGATGCCGATTACGGAATCTGACAGTTCCTCTGTATTTGCCATTTCCTATTTTCCAAAGGATGAGCGCATGTTGTTCCGTATGGACAACAATGGGGATGAGATCTATCACATTTTTGTACGGGAAACTGATGGCACCCATAAAGACCTAACCCCGGAGGAAGGTGCTCGCTCCTTGTTCTATCAATGGTCTCAGGATAAGGCTTCATTCTTCTATGGTTCCAATAAAAGGGACAAACGCTTTATGGACCTCTACGAAATGGATTTGGAAAGCATGGAAGCCCAAATGGTCTATCAGAACGATGATGGGTATGATATTAATGTAATATCGCCGGACAAAATGTATTTGGCACTCAGCAAATCCATCAATACCAATGACAGTGACCTGTTCTTGTACAATTTGGAATCCGAGGAACTAACCAAAATCAACAAGAACCAAAGTGGAAACAGCGGTCAGGATTTTTCGCATGATGGTTCCGCTTTTTATTACACCACGGATGATGGCAGCGAATTTGCCTACTTGATGAAGTACACCATTGTGGATGGAAGCTATGAAAAAGCAATGGCTCGGGATTGGGACATTATGGGCAGTTACTTTAC
Source organism: Allomuricauda sp. (assembly GCA_020434915.1). Taxonomy (GTDB): domain Bacteria; phylum Bacteroidota; class Bacteroidia; order Flavobacteriales; family Flavobacteriaceae; genus Flagellimonas. Next base: position 2,752 of record JAGQZL010000189.1, read on the forward strand.
CTATAATGGCACCTATCAGGTGATCTACATTAACGAGGATGCCAAAAACACCATTGAGGTGATGGAGGTTGCCACAGGAAAAAGCATTGAATTGCCCCAAGTGGAAAACATGGAAATCACCAGTGTCAGTTTTTCTGATGATGAGACCATGATGCGTTTTTATGCCGGGGGATCGTTTACCCCTTCCAACCTGTATGTGTACAATTTGGAGACCAAAGAACAAAAACAGCTCACCAATGTGTTGAACCCCGAGATCCAATCACAAGATTTGGTGAAAGCGGAAGTGGTCCGCTATACATCTTTTGATGGACTGGAAATTCCTGCCATATACTACAAACCCCATCAAGCTTCTGCTGAAAATCCAGCACCCGCCTTGGTCTGGGTACATGGAGGTCCTGGAGGGCAGTCGCGCCAAAATTTCAGCGCCTTTATCCAATATCTGGTGAACCATGGGTATGCCATCTTGGCCGTAAACAACCGTGGCAGCAGTGGTTATGGCAAGACATTCTATCAAATGGACGACTTAAACCATGGCGACAAAGACCTGAAAGACTGCGTGGAAGGCAAGAACTGGTTGGCGCTACAGCCGGAAATCGACGGGGAAAAAATCGGGATTATAGGAGGTTCCTATGGCGGCTACATGACCATGGCCGCCCTCACGTACACCCCTGAGGAGTTTGATGTGGGTGTGAACCTTTTTGGGGTGACCAATTGGATTCGGACACTGAAAAGTATTCCACCATGGTGGGAATCCTTCAAGGATGCGCTTTACAAGGAATTGGGAGATCCCAACAGTGCCGACTCGGTTCGTCTGAAGCAAATTTCCCCTCTTTTCCATACGGATAAGGTCACCAAACCTTTAATCGTATTGCAAGGCTCACAAGACCCCAGGGTACTCCAAGCCGAATCGGACGAGATTGTAGCCGGGGTACGCAAGAATGGTGTTCCTGTGGAATATGTGTTGTTTGAGGATGAGGGCCACGGATTTGTGAAAAAGGAAAACCAAATTACAGCATACAGTAAAATATTGGAATTCTTGGATGTGTACCTCAAAGGTGAAGAGGAAGGCACACCCATTAAAGACGGCAGTTTGTGATCAAAAGATTATCGGTCCTGATCACCTTCCTTGGAAGCATGGTTTTGAATGCACAACGACCAGGAGAAGATGATTTGGGGGCATGGTATATGTATTTTGGCACCAACAAAGTTTCGGAACGGTTCAGTATCCATACGGAAGCGCAGTTCCGATATTATGAAACCACCAGCAATTTTAACCAGTTGTTGTTGCGTACCGGTGTCAATTATCACATAAATCCAGACGCCATAGCCACTGTGGGCTATGGTTTTATCAACACAGATAACACCTTTGGCGATTTTGCCTTTGAAACGGACACTAATGAACATCGCATCTTTGAACAGTTTATTCTAAAGAATAAAGTCTGGGAATTTTTGTTTGAACATCGGTACCGTTTGGAACAACGCTTTCTGGATATGGGCAACGGAAATGTCACCGAACATCGGGCACGGTATCGGTTTCAGGTGACCCTGCCCCTCACGGATACATTCTATTTCAATTTCTATGACGAGTTGTTCATCAACCTGCAGGATGAATTGTTCGGACAAAACAGGCTGTATGGGGCCTTGGGTGTAAATATTACGGAAAATACTAGTATTCAGGTAGGTTATATGCGAAACCAGTTTACCAATGCCGTGTATGACCGACTGCAGGTAGCTTTGTTCTATAATCCAGATTTATCGGGGCTTTTCAAGAAAAAAAGTTGAAAATTTTTGGGCATTATGCCCCTTTCCAAACCCTAAAATTGTGTTATAGCGTTTAAATAGATTGATACCTCACCAAATAATAAGTAATTTAGTGTGAACCTAAAAAATCATATGATGAAAAAACTACAAGTAGCAGCATTGGCGCTACTATTGGTAACGGCCTTTAGCTGCAAACAAGCCAAAAAGGAAGAACAAAAAACGGAAGAAGCTGTGGCAACCTACAGCATTGTCAAAGATTCCACGGATGTTCGATTTACGGCCTACAAAACCACCGAAAAAAAACCGGTGGGCGGTACCTTCAAACAAGTGGACCTGACGTATGAGGCCGGGGAAACCCCCATGGAGACCCTAAATGGCATGCAATTCTCGATTCCCGTGAGCAGTCTCTTTACCAATGACACCACCAATACCCGAGATCCAAAAATCATCCATTTCTTTTTTGACATGATGAAGGAGACACAAACCATAAAGGGTACTTTTTCCTTTGATGACAATAAAAATTGCTCCGTGAAGCTGACAATGAACGGGGTGTCTACCGATTTTCCCATGGAATATGAGGTTACCGAAGATAACCACGTTAATTTTTCAGGCACCATGGACTTGAAGAACTGGGACGCCCTGGATGCCTTGGCTTCCTTGAACAAAGCTTGTTTTGATTTGCATACCGGACCTGACGGAGTGAGCAAGACATGGGAGGATGTGGCCATCAAAGCTTCCGTTTATTTGGAAATGAATTAGTGTTATCAAACACTCAAAAGATAAAAAGAGCTGCCAATGGCAGCTCTTTTTTTTGATAAACAATCCGAATAAAAGCAAAGAAAAGCGGTTTACGAAAAACCGCCTTTCTTATCAACCTTAAAAAAACAACTTATAGTTTAACACCTACCCCGAACCCGAAGATCCATGGGTTAATGTCTACATCTGCATCCACGGTGGCGCCAAGCGCTGTTGTGGCATTTACAGTTGCGGTAGTGTTCAAGAATAGCTTTTTCACATCCAGGTTCAGGAACCACTTGTCGTTCAACATGAAGTCAAAACCACCCTGCAAGGCAAAGCCCACGGCAGTATCATACTCCACGTCATCGGCCACAGGACCTTCATCCACACCGTAGAAGAGAGTAAGATTGACCCCTGCTCCCAGATAAGGAACAAAATCTCCCCCGGTAAAGTGGTACTGACCTGTTAATGTAGGAGGCAATAACCAAACACTTCCCAAGTCAATGTCACCAGCAGCGGTGC
>JAGQZL010000018.1 GCA_020434915.1 Allomuricauda sp.
CCACCCAAAATATATTTGACTTTGGAAGCATTGAGGAATCCTATATTACCCATCAATTTGAAGGGCAGTTGGACACGGGAAAGATGATGCAGGCCCTTATCCAAAAATGTTTGTCCGCACAAATTCCCATTTTAAATGGGATAGAGGTAAAGGAAATTTTGGAAACAGGAAACGGCGCCGCCATTGGCACACAAGATTTTCAATTTGATTCCAAAAAAGTATTTGTCGCTACCAACGGATTTGCCTCCCAATTGTTGAAAGCGGAAACCATAAAACCCGCTCGGGCCCAAGTTGTGGTAACAGAACCGATCAAAAACCTAAAGATCAAAGGGACTTTCCATTTTGATGAAGGCTATTACTACTCCAGGAACATTGATGACCGTATCTTGTTCGTTGGGGCACGGAACCTTGATTTTGGGACCGAGGAAACAACAATATTTGGGCAGACACCTACCGTACAAAAGAAATTGGAAGAGCTACTACACCAAGTGATACTACCCCATCAACCGGTGAAAATTGATCGGAGATGGAGCGGCATCATGGGAGTTGGGGGCCAAAAGACCCCGATAGTCAAGCGTGTTTCCAACTCCATTTATTGTGGTGTCCGCTTGGGTGGAATGGGCGTTGCCCTTGGCAGTTTGGTGGGTAAAGAATTGGCCGAACTCGCCGACTAAATCATTCTTCCATCCAGAAGATTGATGATTCGCGAACCATATTCCGCATTTTTTTCCGAGTGGGTCACCTGAATAATGGTTACCCCCTCATCGTTCAACTGCTTGAACAATTCCATGATTTCCTCACCCTGTTTGGAGTTGAGGTTACCCGTAGGTTCATCTGCCAAAATCAATTTTGGTTTTGAAATAAGGGCCCTTGCCACGCCCACCAATTGCTGCTGACCGCCACTTAATTGTGCAGGGAACAGGTCTTTTTTGCCAACTATGTTGAACCGATCTAGCATATCGGCCACCATGGCCTTACGTTCGGAGCTTTTAAACTTTTTATAGATCAATGGCATTTCTAGGTTTTCCTGAACAGTGAGTTCATCCAGCAAATGGTAGGATTGGAATACAAATCCGATGTATTCCTTATACAAATTGGCACGGTGTTTTTCTTTGAGGGTATGGACAGATTCATCCAAAAAGTTGTATTCACCCTCGTCAAAGGAGTCCAGCATGCCAATCACGTTGAGCAACGTGGACTTTCCCGACCCGGATGGCCCCATAATGGAAATAAACTCTCCCTCTTCCACCTCAAGATTGATGTCTTTCAACAAAAAGATACGTTGTCCCCCAGAGTTGACCCATTTGAATATGTTGTTGAGTTGTAATAGCATGTCTTTATATTTTTGGATTCAATACTTGTTTTTTATTTCGCCGAGAGTTGTTCCAAGCGACTAGTGGAATTCTCACACCAATAGCAGTTGGTTGCCGGTTGTAATTCCAATGCTTTTTTGAAACTCCTGATGGCATTTCCCCCATCTTTGAGAATATAATACCCTTCACCTAGAGAATCCCAAAGATTCCCGTCATCTGGAAAAAGATCTGTGTTCAACTTTAAAAGTGCAATACCCCATTCGAAATCTTTATTTTCGGATACCTGTTTAAATCCGATTCGGTTTAAGAGCGCCTTGTCATTTATGGAAGCTCCGGTATTGTTTTTTATGAATTTAGGCAATTTATTTACCTCATTAGGGGTGTTGGTCCGCATAAAATCAAACACCAACTCATACTTGTTCTTTGGTATGGGGTTGGGATGATATTCTCTGTCCATTGCCATTGAAGCGATTTCCCATGCCACATTTTCCGATTGTGGGTTTAAGATTATGTTGGATAGAGCAACTACCACCAGGTCATCCTCCACAAACCGTACAAAATCCGAAAAATAGATTCCATTACTGCCATTGTGGGCCACAATTTTTGTGTTGTTCTTTGAGTTGAAAATGGCCCACCCATAGCCATAGAAAGATGTTTTTTCCTCATTTTCCGGAACGTGTGCCCTTTCCATGAGTTGTTTTGTCTCCGCTCGTAATACGGTGTTATTTTCCAATGCCAAGTGCCATTTATATAAATCTTCAACTGTGGAGTAAATATCGCCTTTTCCAATACTGTACCAATGATGGGAGGTATGGGGGAGGTATTTTTGGGTAGTTCCCCAATCGCGCCATTCACCATCGGTATAATGATAGTAGTATCCATGGGCAAATTGTTCACTGTTATGGCCAATACTTTTGTATCCCGTGTGGTTCATCTGTAGTGGTTCCCAGAAAGCATCCCTTAAATAGGATTCAAAATCTTGCTGTGACACCTTTTCAATGATGGCCGCCAACAAAATGTAATTTGCATTGGCATACGTATGTCTTGTGCCAGGGGCATACATTAATTCAGCCTGATAAAACTCTTCCAAAAAAGTGTCCTTGCTTGCCTCGTCATATCTAAACCCACCTGTTTGTGGAGATATGCCAGAGGTGTGGGTTAGCAGTTGATGTATGGTAATGTCCTGCTTATCCAACGGTGCTTTTGGAAAATACATCTTGATTTTGTCCGACATTGCCAATTTTCCTTCTTCCATGAGTTTTAGGATGGCCGCTGCAGTGAATTGTTTGGTAACAGAACCAACATTGAATATGATTGACGGGCTGTTCGGAACCTTTTCGGCCCTGTTGGCCCAACCATATCCCTTGGATAAAATGACTTCCCCTGCTTTGGCCACCAACACGCTTCCAGAGTATCCATTGGCAACACTAGTGCTCAAATAATCGTCTATTTTATGTGAAAGGGCATTCTCATTTGTATCTGTTTGTGCATGAAGAGCGCAGTTCAGAACAATGAATAGGCATAAAGCTTTCAACACAGGATATTTCATTTTTTATTATAAATTTTATTTGTAATTATTCGCTTCTTAAGCTTTTCACGGGGTTGGCAATAGCGGCTTTTATGGCTTGGCTGCTTACCGTGAGCAAAGCAATGGCAAGGGCTGCTAAGCCTGCTATCAGGAACATCCACCATTCAATTTGGATTCGATAGGCAAACTTTTCGAGCCACTTATCCATAAAAAACCATGCGATGGGAGATGCAATGACCAGTGCCAACGTAACCAATAGAACGTATTCCTTTGAAAGCAAACGGACAATACCTTCCACCGAGGCTCCCATTACCTTTCGTATGCCAATTTCCTTGGTCCGTTGGAAGGCGGTCAAGACGGCCAGCCCAAACAAGCCCAAGCAACTGATGAAAATGGAAATGATGGTGGAAAGGTTCACTAACGTGGCCAGTTGCATTTCCTGTTGATAGAGTTGCTCAATGGATTCATCATAGAAAGAATAGGAAAAACTTTCCGCAGGGTAAAATTGATACCACTTCTCTTCAATTTGGGCCAATGTATGTTGCCACTGAGCGGTATTGGCATCCAGCTTGATATTAAAATTATGGAGGTTCTCCTTTTCCATTTGAAAGGCCATGGGATCTATAGAGGAATAAAAATCTTGCATGTGAAAGTCGTTCACAACCCCCACAATGGGAAACTTTTCCCCTGTTTGTCCAATGTACTTACCCAAGGCGTCTTGGGGAGAGTCAAAGCCAAACGCCTTAACGGCGGTTTCATTGATCACATATTCCTTTGGGGTATCAGATTCATGAAGGTTTCTTCCGGCCAACATCTTCAACCCATACAAATGGATGTAGGTGGTATCCACCCATTTTTTGAACACTTGCCTTTTAATTGGCGGTTGGCCTTCTTCGGAATATTCATATTGGCTGGAGGAGTACCCTTCAGATAGCGGGGCCACACCCATGGAAATGCTTTGGATACCTGGCAGGGTTTCCAATTCTTGAAGCAAGGAGAACTGCTTTCCATCATAGTTATCATCAAAAACATATTTGTAGGGTACTTGAACCAAAACAACGGCCTCTTTGTTAAATCCCATGTCCGATGTAATGGAGTAGTGAAGTTGCTTCCCTATGATCAGTGCAGATGTTATAAAAACCAATGCAATTACAAACTGGAACACTATAAGTGTTTTTTGCAAGTTGAAACCTTTACTGTTTTTTGTCCGCAAGGAAGTGTTTCTGAAAACATTGATGGCATTGACCCTGGTAATGAGCCAAGCTGGGTACAAACCCGCAAGGAGGGCGATCAAAACACTCAATGCAACAATAAAGAGGGAAAATTCAAGGATGTTGGTGAAAGGGGATATGCCCTCGGGGATGATATCATGTAACAACCAAAACAGTAATTTAATCAGGACAATGGAGGAGATTCCTGCTAAAAAAGTGGTCACCAAAGTTTCCAATAAAAATTGACCTATCAGCTGCGCCTTATTGCCGCCCAAGGTCTTTCGCACCCCAATTTCCTTGGCACGTTGTGGGATGCCCGCAATGCTCATGTTTATGTAGTTGACACAGGCCAAAAGCAACAGAAACAGGGCAATGCCCATCAATCCATAGAGGACCGGTTTGCTGGCTTTTCTGATGTCGCCCTCTCTAACATGGGTAGAGAAATGGGATTCGCTCAAAGGAAGTAGTTCCATCCATCTTTTGAACTCAAAACTGTTTTCTGACTGGTCTCTCCATTCCTTGGTTTTTTGTTGGATGATATCATCTACCTGCTTGGCAATCAAGGCAGGTTCAGAGGACTCATCAAGCTGAAGGTAAAGCCTATCCGAACCGTTGGTGTTGGTCCAAACATACAATTCATAGGTGGTATGGATCAAGGGTACAAATTCCTGGGAGATAAACTCTGTGGGCTGGGGCAAGTTGGCCACCACCCCGGCCACTGTTCTGGAAATGGTATCCCCATAACCGTAGTAAATGATAGTCCGCTCTAAAATTTCATCCGGATTCTTGCCAGGGAAATACTGTTTGGCCCTATTTTCAGTCAGCACAACACTGCTGGGATTTTCAAAAAAGGATGCTTCGGTTCCTGCCAACCAATCATAGTGCAGCATTTTGAAATAGGCCGAATCGATCGCGGCAATATTTCGTTGTTCCTCAAAATGTGAGATACCTCCTGAAGGGTTTTTTATCTCAACATTTCTGAAGGAGCGTTCAAATACGGGCACCACATGTTCCAAACCACCCATTTGTTCGCGAATGCCTTGATAAAGAGGTTTGGATGCCCCACCGTTATAGTCTTCCTTTTCATCAAAGATGTACCCCGATATAACACGATGGATTTTTTCCTTATTGGCCAAGTTTTGATCATAGCTGTATTCATAGGAAACAATACGGTAGATGACCCAACAAACACTTATTCCAATGGCCAGGCCAAAAATGTTCAATGTGGTGAACAATCGTTTTTTCTGCAAATGCCTAAGTGTTGTAATCAGATATTTCTTGACCATTGTAGTTGGGTTTATTCGGTTCTTAAACTTTTTACTGGGTTTGCGGATGCCGCTTTAACGGTCCGTGTTCCCACGGTAACAAATGCTATCAAGGTTGCTGCCAGACCAGCTCCCAAAAAGAACAAAGGGCTTAGACTTACATGGGAGGCATAATTCTGCAACCATTCATTTAAAAAGTACCAGGCTATGGGAGTGGCGATTACAAAGGCGATGCCTACCAATTTTAGAAAATCCTTGGTGAGGAGCAGGGCCACGGAGGAGATACTGGCCCCAATGACCTTTCGCACCCCTATTTCCTTAGTGCGTTGGGCCACTACCAACATGGAAATGGCAAACAACCCAATACAACTTAACAAAATGCCCAAGACGCTTCCACTGGTTATAATGGTTGCCATGGTCTTTTCCCTTCTAAAGGTTCGATCTACATTTTCATCCAGAAAGGAACCCAAGAATTCCGCTTGTGGCTCCACTTTTTCCCAAGCACTTTTAATGGCATCAAAGGAATTGGCAACATTGTTGGGTGCAATTTTCACATAGGCATAGTACAGGTCCCAATCTTTGTTCATGAAAAGGGTAAGAGGCTGGATCTCCCTACTGATTTCCTGAAAATTGAAGTCTTTGACCACCCCGATCACGGAATAGGTTACACCGTCGTCCATGGGAATGGTTATGGAAAGTGGGTCTTCTTCACCAAGTTGCTTGGCCATGGTCTCATTAATGACCAAGCTGAGACTGTCAATGGCAAAATCCCGATCGAACATGCGACCAGCGACCAACTCCAGATCCAAAGTCTTTGCATAATCATAATCTACTGTAATAGTACTTGTAACAACCCCTTTTCCCTTATAGTCAAATCCCATCATACTTCTTGAGATGCTACCATCACGTCCCATTCCCAGATTATTGTCCGCCCCTGAAACACTCAATATGTCCGGGTTGCCCTTAAGCTCATCCCGCAGCAGGTTCACTACGCTATTACTGTCTTTTTTCCCATTTAAGGGAATGGAAACCACTTGTTCCTTGTTGTAACCCAAATCCTTGTTCCTCATAAATTCTATCTGGCCGTGTAGCACCAAGGTGCCGGCAATCAAGATAATGGCAATGGTAAACTGGAGCACGATCAGGCTATTGCGCAATCGGTTCTTGCCAAGGTTCAATTTTCCCTTTAGGGCTCGAAGGGTGCTCAACTTGCTCATCAATAAGGCAGGATAACCCCCTGCTATAAGTGTGATGCAGAATATGGTAAGTGCAAAAAGGAGAATGATACTAGGTTGGGTTACATCCGCAAAGGTGGCCCTTGTTCTAAACAGTGTCTTAAAGGGGTTTAGGAGTAGATTACTTGCTACCAACCCCAAGATGATGGAGGTGGCAAAGACCAAAAGACTTTCCAGCCAAAATTGAAAGAACAATTGTTTTTTAATGGCCCCAAGGGTTTTGCGCATACCAATTTCCTTCAACCGTTTTTCACTTAATGCAATGCTCATATTGATGAAATTGGCACTAACAATGAAGATGATGACCAAGGCGATTCCCAAGATAATGATGGGGAACGTTCGGTTAACCTTTGCTGTTCCGGAGGTGTACGAAGCAAAATGTACATCTGTAATAGGCATCAAATGAAACTGTTTGTATTTGCCATTGGCATCTGGGAGGGCCCCATCACGAATATCACTTTCTATGCCGCCTTTATAGTGAAGCTCAGTAAAGGCAATCGTATTTTTCTCAAATAGTTCGGGCGTAACTCCATTTTCCAATTGGAGGTAAATGGGATGGAATTGCGAGTCCCACCGATCTTTACTGGATAGGTATTCCGGATGGTTCTCAAACGGGATCACGATTTCAAAGTCAATACTGCTGTTGGCGGGTGTGTCTTTTAACACCGAAGCAATGGTAAAGGGCTGTTCTTCCCGCCCTATTTTTAAAGAAAGGGTCTTTCCTACCACGTTCTGTGCTGTCCCGAATATCTTCTTGGCTGTTTCTTCGGTGATGCCGACAGTGTTCTTTTCAGGCAGGGGGTTATTTGAATCGCCCCCAATTGCCGGGTACGTAAAGATTTCAAAAAAAGCTGGGTCCACATATTCTGCATCCAAGCTTAATTCCTTTGAATTGTGGATTGCAAGGACATCTTCACTTACGGCCCGGGAAATATGTTTGATGCCAGACACTTCTTCTTGAAGGGATGGCGCCAACGGTACCGGATTGGAGGTGCTGATTTCCGTTCCCCGTGGGGTTTGGTTGGACAGATAAAGTTGGTAGGCAGTGTCTTTGTTTTCATGGAATTGGTCAAAGGACAACTCGAACAAGGCGGTCATCGCCAAAAGAATGGCAACGGCAAAGGCACTTGTAAGCCCTATTACATTGGCAAGGGTGAATACTTTGTTCTTGACCAAGTTTCTCCAGGCAATCTTCAAATAGTTCTTTATCATGTCGATTTTTTTAAAAGGATGAATCGTATCTATTCCTGTCGCAATGCGTCCACAGGGTTCTGATTGGCTGTCCGTGTGTAATTGATGGCCGCTATCAATGCTACCAACAACAAGATGAACAAACTACACCCAACAAATAGTCCCCAATGGAGCGGAACCTTAAAGGCGAAATTCTGCATCCATTTGTCCGCAGTGAACCACGCCCCTATTAATCCCAAGAGCACCGCAGGAATGGCAACAAATTCCAAATCGGAAATAAAGGCTTTCAATATATCGTAAAGCGTGGCCCCATTTATTCTTCTAATGGCCAGTTCTTTTCTACGTCGGGCAGATTCATTGAACGTATACCCCAACAATCCGATAATGGTAACCAACAAAATGATGATGTTCCCTATGAGCATGGCATTGCGGAACCCTTTTTCGCTCTTGTAGGCATCCAATTGTTCGGCCTCCAGACTTTTGATTTCCGCATCATCAAGTGGAAAACCAAGGTTAAAGACCTCTGTAATCTTGCCCATAAGCCCATCTCCCGCTCCGGGTTGGGCCTTGACCATAATATTGAAAGACGTGGAGGGATTTTCAATTTTGAGTTCTTCAAATTTTTCTTCTGGTAGATAGAAAAACACGGAGGGCCTTACGTCTGGGTCTGAAATGGAGCGAACCACAAAATCTGGGAATACACCACGGATGGAGGTGCTTCCATGTTCGGTAATGTTAATTTGCTTGCCTACGACACCATCGGTCCAGCCATTGTTCAATTTCAACAATTCTGCCCCTTTTTTGCTGATGAGCACGTCATTTGTGACTGCTTGGTTGCTTGTAAAATCCTCACCTTCATCCACTTTAATGCCCATAATGGAGAGATAGTTGGCATCCACTTCATAAAAATCGGCCACATTGAACAATTCACGTTTTCCGTCCGTTGATCGAACGTTGTTGCCCGAAGCACCACTTATGGGGACATCATGGCCCAAACCAACCGTTTCAATCTCGGGCATGGCCCTAAGCTCATTCAACACGGTTGCTATCTTATTGCCATCCATCCCCTGGGTTGAGCCATAATAGACTCCTTTGGCAACATAGCCGTGGTCTGCGTTTTTCATATTGTTGTATTGCAGCGTCACAATGACCAAAACGGTAAGGATGAAAGTGGCTCCCACAAATTGAAAGGACAACAGGACCAATTTCCATCGCCCCCTTTTTTGTTGGTAGTCCCTAAAGGCTGTGGCGACGGGAATACGAGAAAAAAATCGCCCAGGAAAATAACTGGTTACGAAAACCAGCAGGACAATCAGAATAACCAACGGTAGAATGACATATGGGTTCAACAGCGAAACGAGACTGTGGCCCCATTGTGCTTCCGCGATAGGTTTTAAGGCCCAGATCATGAGCAATGCCCCAAGAATCGAGATGCCAAAAAGGACAATGGTTTCTGAGAAGATCATCTGCTGCAGGTTTTTGGTCTCTGCCCCACAGGTCTTGTGTATGGCCGAACTCTTGGCTCGCGTGACCAAGGTTCCCATGGTCAGTAAGATATAGTTCATCAAGGATACAAACAATACCGCTAGGGCAATAGTGGCAAGGATGATGATCATATCCTTTACATTGTTCGCATGGATTTGTTTGATGGGTTCAAAGGAATATTGCAAAACGATTCCTTGATATTCCTCTTCCAATTTTTCAATATCCTGGTGTTTTACCTGCATGGCGCGAACGGCCGGTACCAAATCTGCAGGTTTAATACCCGGACTAAGTTTTACACAGGCATAGTACCGATCATTTCCCATCCAATTTTCGGTGCCGTCCCAAGTAAACTGTTCAGTAGAAACCATGGAAATTAACACGTCATAAGTGTAATTGGTATTTTCTGGCAAGGTTTCAAATATCCCACCTATGGTGAGTTTTTTATCAGGATAGTTCTTAATGCTGATGACCTTTCCAACTACATCGCCTCCTATATTTTCCGCTAGCTCTTGGGAGACCATGCAGGTCATGGGGCTTTTGAGTATTTCCCGAGGATTTCCACTGACCATGGGTATGGGCAGCACATCAAACAGGTGTTCATCCGCCAGCGAAACACTGGCATCATAACTGTTGAGGTCGTCCGTGTAGACAACATGATCACCTAAAGAGTTTAAGCGGGTAGCCGCTTCTATGCCAGGCACCTCTGCTTGCAGGCCTGGGGCAATGGCCCCACTGACCCTTGGATGGCTCTCCAGTTTGTCCGAAGATTGGTCCATCTTGAAATTTTCGTGTACCACATAAATCCGATCGGCATCCGGATAAAAACTGTCGTAGCTATAATAGTACAGTACTTCCGAAAGAAGCAACATACCAAATGCCAACCCTGCGGCCAATGATATGATTCTGGTAAAGGCATGTTCCCCTTTTCGGAACAACCTACGAAATGCCATTTTTAAAAAGTTCATCATTTTTTGATAAAAGATTATTCGTTTCGCAATGCATCTACTGGGTTTGCTGATGCGGCACGCCAACTCTGCCAACTCACAGTTAGCAAAGCCACCAACATGGTCAGCCCCCCTGCAAAAAGGAACACCCACCAGTTCAAACTTGTTTTATAGGCGAACCCCTCCAGCCATTGGTGCATGGCATACCAAGAAATTGGTACGGCGATCAAAAAGGCAAGTGCCACCCATTTTACAAAATCCCTATTCAATAATGCCATTACTTTGGCAATAGTGGCCCCGTTCACTTTTCTTACCCCGATTTCCTTTTTTCGTTGCTGCATATAAAAAGTGGCCATCGCCAAAATGCCCATAGATGAGATAATGACGGCCAAGAAGGTGAAGTAGCCTATGATTTTTCCAGTACGCTCTTCCTTTTTATACCATTGATCAATGGTGTCATCCACAAATTGAATATCAAACTCCACATCACCCACAATTGCGCCATAGGTGGTTTTTATTTGTTCAATGGTATGGAGGGCTCCCTTTGCATCCAGCTTTATGAAAATGTTGTCCGCAAAGAAACCAGGTGTTTGCTGACGAATCATGAGAGGTCCGATGTTGTCCCGTAATTGTTTAAAATTAAAATCGTTGACAACTCCCAAAATGGGGACCTCTTGTTCATCCATTTTAAAGGAAACCGGATTGTCCGTAAGCTCCAATGCCTTAATGGCTGCTTGGTTTAGGTAAACACCATTGGAGGTATAGGCCACATCAGTAGGAATCACTTTTATATCGAAAACACTATAAAATGCCGAATCAGCGGCAAATTCTTGGAAACTCAAAGACTTGCCATTGTAGTTGAAGGTTTGGTTGCTTCCTCCACTCAATGGACTTTGCCACATGATGGAAACCTCTTGTACCCCTGGAATTTTAAGAAGCTCGTTCCTTACGTCTTTCTTTTGGTTCATGTTGCCCAAATACTCTACATGCACCACATTGTCTTTATTGAATCCCAGATCTTTGTTTCTTAGGTAATCGGTTTGTTTTAGGATAATCCAGCTACAGGCCAAAAGTGCAATGGCAACGGTATATTGAAAAGTGATGAAGGCTTTGGCATAAACACTTTTGGTCTTGGCTCTTAAATCACCCCTAACCACTTCAATAGGTTTGAAGTTGGAAATTTTAAAGGCAGGGACAATACCGGAAATCAATCCGACCAAAAGAAGTGCCCCCATCCCAATCATGATATTAATGGGATTTAAAGCTTGGTTCAAATTTAGCTGGGTGTCCAACAATGAGTTTAAAAGGGGCTCCAGCAATTTGGCCAACAAAAAAGCCAATAAAACTGCTACAAAACACAGGGCCATGGATTCCATCACCAATTGGCGGATCAATTGTTTTTTGGATCCGCCCAACAATTTTTTCATGGCAACTTCCTTGCCCCTGAAGGTGGCCTGAGCTATGGTAAGGTTGATGTAGTTCCCAACCGCCAACAAAAGGATAATAAAAACAATTACAGAAAGTACCATGATCAGGGTCTTACTGGAACTTTGTGTTCCGCTTCCTGCCTTTGTACTGAAATATAGTTCCTTCAATGGGGTAAACTCCACGGTGCTGGCCCATCCCTCTTGATAGAGCCAGAAGTTCTCATTAAAATTTTTAAGGATTTGGGGGGCTTTTGCGGGAAGGTCGGTATTTGGCTTGCCCATTAAATAGATGCTCATGGAACAAAACCCGTATTCTTCCATAATGTTCCCAAATCCCCAGAGCTTTTTAAAGGCCTTAAGGTTTACCAAGGCATCTTGCTTGATGAAATGGGTGGTTTCCGGGAAATCTTCCATGACACCGGTAACCGTGAACTTGTGATCTGTATTGATGAAAATAGACTTTCCAACCGCATCCATGGAACCGAATAGTCGTTGCGCCATGGTTTTGGAAAGGACAACACCATCTTCGGTCTGAAGCACATCAGAAACCTCTCCTTGGAGTAAGGGAAACGAGAACATGTTGAAAAACCCAGGGTCGACACCCAAGAAGTCAAATTTCACTTTTTGCCCATCTGGTTTGGAGATTCTACCTGAGGAATTCAAGACCCTTGTAAAATCCTCTATTTCGGCATATTCCTGTTTCAAATCGGTGGCAATTGGAGCTGAAAAATCGACGGTTTCGTTCTCCAAGCGGTAAATCCTGCTCTTGTTGGTGTGGAAATCGTCCACGGACAGTTCATTTTGAATGTAAACCCCGAGGAGCAACACAAAGGTCAATGATAAGGCGAAACCCAAAATGGTCACCGAAGTGTACATTTTGTTTCTTGAAAGATGTCTTAGATATGCTTTTAAGCCTAACATTTTATCACGTTGTTTATTGGTTTTTGCTATTCATTCCTCAGACTTTCCACAGGGTTGATGTTGGCTGTCCTGTATGTTCTTGTGGTAATGACGGCCAAGGCCACCAGCACCATACCAAGGCCACTGGCCATGAACACCCACCAGCTCAAAGAAGTCTTATAGGCAAAACTTTGCATCCACTCTTGGATGAGATACCAGGATATGGGAACCGAAATAATAAAGGCAACACCCACCAAGAACAAGAATTCCTTGCATAGGAGAAAGTTCAACTGGGCCAAGTTGGCGCCCAAAACCTTGCGCACTCCAATTTCTTTAACCCGTCTTTCCGTAGTATACACGACCAACCCTAAAAGTCCCATGCAGCTAATCAAGATGGCCAACGCGGTGGCCCATTTAAGGAGTTGCACCGTACTTTGTTCCGTTCTGTAAAACCCTTCCACCAGCTCATCCATAAATTGCACTTCAACTTCCTCGTCAGGGTACACGGAAGCCCATGCGTTTTCCACATTTTTGATGGATTCAGACCATTTCTCGGAATCGTTGCCAAGGTCAAAATGGATACTTTGGAAACTCGAATAATTCCGATTTCCCCAATCCCCTGTCATTGCCATGGGGCTAATTCCAGAGCGCAATGATCGCTGGTTAAAATCCTGCATCAGACCTACAATAGGAATTTGCAAGGTGTCAAGCTTGACAAAAACACCTATAACTTCCGATGGATTTTGATACCCCAAGGCCTTTGCAAAGCTTTCGTTCACAACGTATTCCTTTATGCTATCATTAAGCCTTTCCCTTCCTGCCAAAAGAGGTATGCCATAAGTTTTGAGGTATGTGATGTCTCCCCAGAGCATTTCGGTTTCCTGGTGCATTTCGGCCCCATCCTTAAAATAGGTAAGCATGGTAGAAGACATGCTATTGGAAGCCGGTGGGTTGTTTCCCCAACTAACATGGGACAATCCCCCCAATTCTTTTATTTTGGTGAAAAGCTGTTCTTTTTTTACTTCGGAGTTGTCATTCCAAGGTAAGTACACATAGGCAACGGCATCCGTTTTTATACCCATGTCCTTGTTCATGACATAGTGAAGTTGTTTCCCCACCAACATGGTGCCAATTACAAAAACCTGTGCCACTACAAATTGAAATACGGTCAACACTTTGCGAAGCCGGACCCCCTTGTCTCCCTTTGCAAATTGCCCTTTCAAGACCTGCACGGGTTTGAACTTGGATAGCACAAAAGCGGGGTAAAAACCGGATAGGAGACTTACAATGGTAATGAGCACCAGAATCCCGGCAACCCCTTTTATGTTATACAAAACGGACAGGCTGATGTTGTTGGGCAAGAAATCTGCAAATTGACGTAGTAGTAGAGGAGCCAATAGCAGGGATAGAATAGCGGCCACGGTTGTTAAAATAAAGGTTTCCCCCAAAAACTGACGTACCACTTGCCTTTTGGAGCTCCCCAAGGTTTTGCGGATGCCGATATCCTTGGCGCGGGTAAGTGCTTGGGCCGAATTCAGGTTGATGAAGTTGGCACACCCCAACAACAATAGAAATAGGGCCACAAAGGCCAGACTCTTCAGCACCGTCATGCTGGCCACGTGTTCGGAATTATTGAAGGGATAATCCCCGTTTTTTCCACCAAAATGGATTTCGGAAAGTGGTTGGAGCAGAAAGAGGCGCTTGCTGTCCACGGCCCAGGGTGCCGTATTTTTATGTTCTTCCGCCAAGGCATCCAATCTGGCCTGAATTGCAGGGATACTGGCGGCATCCTTGATCTTGAAAAACAGCTGGTCTCCTGAACTGGTGCTATTCCAAGCATCACTGGTTGAAATGTCCCTTCCATTGAACATCTTTGCCGATGCCAAGGACATGAATTCGGTGAAGTTCAGATCGGTATTCTCTTTAAAATCGGCGACAACCCCCGTAACTTTTACTGAAATGGAATCGTTGTATACCAACGTTCTTCCCACCACATCGGGCATTTTTACATGGGGGAAATACCGTTGTGCCTTTTTTTGTGAAAGCACTACCTGGGCAGGTTCGGAGAGGGCAGTTCTGCTGTCGCCGGCCAGCCATTCATATTGGAACAGTTGAAAATAGGCATCGTTGGCAAGGATGGCATTTTCCGTATTTTTGAAACTTAGGTCTGCCTTGATGTTTTCCACCTTGGCAAAACCCGTGTTGAAGAAAGGCGCCGTGAGTTCCACACCTGGCATCCCCTCCTGAAAGGTGCGCATCAAAGGAACCGCTACACCTCTATTGGAAAACTCCCCTTCTTTTGATATGAAGCCAGTGGTTACCCGATAGATCCGCTCCTTATCTGGATGAAACCTATCAAAAGAGAAATCGTAATAAATGATAGCTCCAATGACCATGGCAGCGCAAAGCCCAATGGAAAGTCCCAACACATTGATGACTGAGAACAGCTTGTTTTTAAGAATACTTCTCCATGCTATTTTTAGGTTGTTGAAGAACATGTTTTTTGGTTTTGGTTGGTCATTTATTCAGTTCGTAAGCTTTTTACTGGATTCACGATGGCTGCCTTTATACTTTGGTAGCTAACGGTCAATAGGGCAACACCCACGGCCATGAACGCCGACAGGGCAAAGATCCACCAGGGGATATTGATGTGATAGGAGAAGTCCTGCAACCATCTGTCCATGGCATACCAGCCCAAGGGAAGGGCAATGATCACCGAAAGCCCCACAAGCTTTAGAAAATCCATGGAAAGGCGGTAGACAATCTGCCCAACACCCGCACCCAAGACTTTTCGGACGCCAATTTCCTTCACCCTTTTCTGGGCATTGAAGGCAGCAAGCCCCAAAAGGCCGAGACAGGCAATAATGATGGATAGCACTGTAAAAATCATGAAAATTTGCCCCAATCGTTGATCCGCCTCATAACTGTCGTTGAAGGAGTCGTCCATAAAATAGTATTCAAAAGGTTGCGTGGGGGCAATGTCCAGCCAAATGTTCTCAATATCGGCTATGGTTCGGGTTACATCGCCTTGGTTCAATTTTATAGCCAAATTACTCGCAAAGTCACCCCCATAGAAAAGGGCCAGTGATTGTACCTCATCGCGCAGCGATTCGTAATTGAAATCCTTTACAACCCCGATTACGGTAATCAGTGATTCTGTGTTAAAGTTGTCAAGAAATTGTTGCCCCAGTACAGTTTCGGGTGTTTTTCCCAATACTGCCACTGCTTTTTCGTTCAGTATGATCGCCGTGGAATCACTGGCGTATTGTGAAGTGTCAAAATTTCTTCCGGAAACCAGAGAAAGTCCAATGGTGGAGATGTAGTCTTCATCCACGCGCCATTGTTGCATATTGATGGCTTTTTCTTGGCTCCGGTCTTCCTTTCTCATGAAGGAGCTGTCACTCCTAGAGGATGGAGTGGGCAGGTAACTGCTCAAAGTGGCCGTGTTCACCTGGCTCAATTGCTCCACTTCATTTTTGAAGGCTTTTCTATTCCCTTCCAAAGCGTTCACACCTCGTATAATAAGAACTTGATCTTTTGCATAACCAAGATCCTTGCCTTGTATAAATCGCAACTGTTGGAAAACGGTCAACGTTCCCATGATCAGAAATACCGAAATGGAAAACTGCAATACCACCAAGATGTTTCTTACACGTCCTCCACCAATGGAATTGTCCCCCTGCCCCTTTAGAACCTTGGCCGCCACAAAACGGGACATGAAAAAGGCAGGATAGCTTCCGGAAAGGATTCCGAGCGCTAAAGTGGCAATCAACAATACCAGCCAAAATAAGGGGTTGGCAAACGGAATGGAAAGGTCTTTGCCGCTTAAATCATTATAAAAAGGCATTGCTACCGCAGCTAGAATTACAGCAAATACAAGTGAACCCATGGCAATCAAACCAGATTCCGTTAAAAATTGCCCGATCAGACTCTTTCTTTGGGAGCCCAATGTTTTTCGGATACCCACCTCCTTGGATCTTTTAAGGGAATGTGCCGTGGTGAGGTTCATAAAGTTTACACTGGCCAACACCAACAAGATAAGCGCAATGGCACTTAGGATGTATACGTTTTTGATGTCACTAACAGGGCCGAACTCTGGACCTCTTCCTGAATACAAATGAATATCTGTGAGTGCAATGGTGGAGTATTTCATATAGTTCCCAGAGTCCAAAAACTGCTGTTCTGTAATTCCCGGAAAGAATCTTTGCACGTACGGAATCAGATATTTTCCCACTATTCCCTGCAGTCTGTCCTGAATATCGTCGGGTGATGCCCCCGGAATCAATTTGATGAGCGTATAGTAATTGTGGCTGCCCCACTCTGCCATACGTGAATCTTCATAACCAGCCATGGCCAAGAACAGGTCCCGGTCCCTCAAAAATGAATTGTCGGGCATATCGTCCACAATGCCGGATATAGTGTAGACATCACGATCGTTCAACACCACGGTTTTTCCAATGGCCTGGTCAATGGGGAAGTGTTTTTCCGCGGCTGTTTTCGTCATCACCAGGGTGTTGGGCTCTGTCAACGCGGATTTTTCATCACCATATAGCAGGTTTATACCGAGCATTTTAAAGAAGGTGGAATCGGCATAGGTTACACCAGGTTCCCGAACATTGCTGCGTGCATCTTCCTCCCTAATAAAAACACTGCCAACTCCCCTGAATCGGGTGGTGAGTTCAACCTCTGGGAAATCGTTCAACATGGCTTCTGCCATGGGCGCGGAAACTTCTGCCATTTGTTCCTCCTTGCCTCCAAATTTCATATCCGCATTTATCCGATAAATGCGTTCTGAGTCGGCAAACATGGTGTCGTAGCTTAACTCATCGTAGATGTAGAGTGCCAGCAAAAGCCCACCAGCCATTCCTATGGCTAATCCAAATATGTTGAGGAAGGTGAAGAACGGCTGTTTTTTAAGGCTTCTCCAGGCTATTTTTAAATTGTTCTTGAACATGGCTGTCGTTTTTTGA
Organism: Allomuricauda sp.; assembly: GCA_020434915.1. Classification (GTDB taxonomy): domain Bacteria; phylum Bacteroidota; class Bacteroidia; order Flavobacteriales; family Flavobacteriaceae; genus Flagellimonas. The sequence continues at coordinate 17,470 of JAGQZL010000018.1, forward strand.
TGATGATTATTCTGTGCGCAAACTTTTGGTTGGGTTGGACCTTGCTGCCTTAATGGCCTGAAAGCTCACGGTTAAAATGGTCAGTGCGAATGCACCCAACATGGCAAGGGCAAAGATCCACCACTTTAAGATGACACGGTATGGATATTCCTGTAACCACCCGTTCATAACATAATAGGCTATGGGAACAGCGATGAAACAGGAAATGACGACGAGCTTTAAAAAGTCCTTGGAAAGCATATTCCACACATTGAAGACGGAAGCACCCAATACCTTGCGTACCCCAATTTCCTTGGTTCGTTGTTCCGCCACAAAGGAGGTCAATCCAAACAGCCCCAAACAGCTTATCAAGATTGCCAATGCGGTAAATATGCCGGAGAGCCTACCTATTCTGACTTCCGAAGCGAACTTTTTGCCATATTCCTCGTCCACAAAATCATATTGGAAAGGAATGTTGGGGAAGTGCTCCTTGAAGACCCGTTCAATTATGGCGATGTTTTGGCTGGCACTTTGGTTGGGGTTCAACCGAATATTGTAAAAGGAACCATTGTCATATCTGTCGAACACATACATGCCTTGCTTGACTGGTTCATAAGGGGATTGGGCAATCATATCCTGTACCACTCCAATGATTTTCATGGGTTCAAAAGGATCATCCGTATCAGAATCAGTGATGAACTTTCCAACGGGGTCCTCTAGTCCCATGTATTTAACGGCAGTCTCATTCAACAATACCGCTGTGGAATCCGAAGGGAATTCCCTTGAAAAATCCCTTCCGGCAACTATTTTAAGGTTAAGGCTCTTGGCGTATTCAGGGGAAACCTCTGTCCAAGCCAAATCCTCTTGGAACCCTTCGGGTTTGCCCTCCCAATTAAAACCACTTCGGTTAGACCAAATACGTGTGGTAGGCGCACTGGAAGTTGACATTTCGGTAATGGCTCCGGAATTCATGAACTCTTCACGCATCAACTGAAACTTGCCCGTAAAATCCTGGCTCATGGTCGGGATTTGAATCAATCCTTCCTTGTCATACCCAACCGGTCTGTTTTTGGCATGGTTGATCTGCTGCATCACGATTACCGTTCCGATAATGAATGCCACCGAAACCGTAAATTGAACCACCACCAAAATCTTACGTGGCAAACCGGAATGTTTTCCTGCCTTGAAAGTGCCTTTTAGCACGTCCACAGGTTTGAAAGAAGAAAGATAAAGAGCGGGATAACTTCCTGCCAGTAAGGCGGTTATAAAAATAAATAGCAATGAGGCGCCCCAAAATCCGATGGAGGCCCAAGGAAATGCCATTTCTTTTCTTGCCAATTCATTAAATCCATTTAATGATAAAACGACTATAAAAACAGCAATGACAAATGCCAAGAACACCACCAAAAAGGATTCGCCCAAAAACTGGTTGATCAATTGGTTTCGTTGGGATCCTATGGATTTACGAATACCTACTTCCTTGGCTCTTTTTTCGGAACGGGCCGTGCTCAGGTTCATGAAGTTGATGCAGGCCAAAAGGAGTACAAATACCCCGATAACGCCAAAAAGCCAAACATACTTGACCCGACCTCCAGACTGTTTTCCATTTTCAAAACGGGAACGCAGATACCAATCCTCCATGGGCAAAAGCATCATTTCCGGATTAAATTCTACCAATTCGGGGTCCTTTATTTGCTTGACCTTTTTTATTTTTTCGGTAACAGCCTCCATCGTTGTGTTGTCCGCGATTTGAACAAACATTTGAAAAGAGTTGTTGTCCCAATAATC
>JAGQZL010000190.1 GCA_020434915.1 Allomuricauda sp.
TAATTTGTTGGATGCCATTGCCAACGGAACTACTGAGGGTCTGAAATTAGCCCTAAACGTTGGAGCCATGCTACTGGTGTTTGTGGCATTTATTGCCATGATCAATGGAATTTTGGGCTGGGTAGGCGATATCACCTCTTTTAATGGTTGGATCGCGGCCAACTCCCCCTATCAAAGCTTTTCATTGGAAGCCATTTTGGGGACTGTGTTTGCCCCACTTATGTGGTTGATCGGGGTGGCCAACGAAGATGTAATGCTCATGGGGCAGTTGCTAGGTATAAAATTGGCTGCCAGTGAATTTATCGGGTACATTCAATTGGCCGATCTTAAAAATGTTTCCAACGGCGTGCACTTCACCTATAACAAGTCGGTGATCATGGCCACGTATATGCTTTGTGGTTTTGCCAACTTTGCCTCCATCGGCATCCAGATTGGCGGTATTGGGTCCTTGGCCCCCGGTCAGCGTAAAAACCTTTCCGAATTTGGTATGAAGGCCGTTTTGGGTGGTTCTTTGGCCTCGTTGCTTTCCGCTACCATTGCGGGGATGATTTTGGGATAGAAAAGGTGCAAGGTCCATAGATTTAAGGCAAAGGGCCCGAGGTGAGAAATCTTGCCGTTAATAAAATTTTCATAAGTCCACTTACAAACTGTTTATACTATTTCATTCTTGAAGTATTTTAGACGGATTGATTTTTTGTCACATCGAGCTGAGTACCCTGAGCGCCCGCCTGCGGCAGGCAGGTAGTCGAAGGGGCTGTCGAGATGTCTTGGATTTCTCCTCATTACATTCGTTCGAAATGACAGTTTTGAATTTTTAGTATGAAACAATACCACGACCTTCTCACACATGTATTGGAACACGGGAACCAAAAAGGGGACCGTACCGGAACGGGAACCTTGAGCGTCTTTGGCTATCAGATGCGCTTTGATCTTTCGGAAGGATTCCCCATGGTGACGACCAAAAAATTGCATTTAAAGTCCATTATCCATGAGCTACTGTGGTTTTTAAAGGGGGACACCAATGTCCAATACCTGCAAGAGAACGGGGTGCGTATTTGGAACGAATGGGCCGATGAAAACGGAGACCTCGGACCCGTGTATGGACACCAATGGCGTAATTGGAACAGTGAAGAAATAGACCAGATACAGGAAGTGGTGGACACCTTGAAGAACATTCCCAACAGCCGCCGAATGTTGGTCTCTGCCTGGAACCCTAGCGTGTTGCCGGATACTTCGGTGTCGTTTGCGGAAAATGTGGCCAACGGAAAGGCCGCCCTCCCCCCCTGCCATGCCTTTTTCCAGTTTTATGTGGCGGATGGCAAATTGTCCTGCCAATTGTACCAACGCAGTGCCGATATCTTTTTGGGCGTGCCGTTCAACATTGCTTCGTATGCTTTGTTCACCATGATGATGGCCCAAGTCTGTGGTTACCAACCCGGGGATTTTATCCACACCTTTGGTGATGCCCATATTTACAACAACCATTTGGAGCAGGTGGAGCTGCAATTGAGCCGCGACCCTCGCCCCTTGCCCACCATGAAAATCAATCCCGAAGTGAAGGACATCTTTGCTTTCACTTTTGATGATTTTGAACTGCTCAACTATGACCCACATCCACACATTAAGGGTGTAGTTGCAGTATAAGTCGCGGTTTCAATGGAAAAAAGCGGGGTAATCTTTGATTTTAACGGCACCTTATTTTGGGATTCCGAATACCAGGAAAAATCTTGGGACGAGTATCTGGCTGCTTATGATATCTTCCTGACCGATGCACAAAAAAGGGACTACATCCATGGCCGTAACGGTAAGGATACGCTTGAAATTCTGTTCCAACGCAAATTGAGCGATGACGAAGTGCACCGTTATTCCGAAGAGAAAGAAGTACTGTACCGCAACGAATGTTTGAAAAACGAAATGCAACTGGCCCCCGGCGTATTGGATTTATTGGATTATTTAAAGGCCAATGACATCCCTAGAGCCATTGCCACCGCCTCCGGAAAATCCAACGTGGACTTTTTTATAGACCGATTTCATTTGCTGGACTATTTTGCCGAGGAGCATATTGTGTACAACGATGGCACCGTAAGGGGAAAACCACACCCTGACCTTTTTGACAGGGCCATTGAACGATTGGGCGTGGGCAAAACAGGCTCCATCATTTTTGAGGACTCCCACTCCGGGGTACAGGCAGCGTTGAACTGCCAAGTGGGACATGTGGTCATCGTGAACTCCACCGACTCCGATTACTCCGATTTTGACCTACCCATCATCACCCATTTTGATGGGTTTGATAGGGGGCTGCTAAAAATAGCTGATTAAAAGCCGTTGTTTCATAATTTTGATGGATACAGATAGTAAGATATGTTCTTGATTTATAAAAAAATGTTTCTCTTTTTATCCCTCTTAACTTTTATAAGTTGCAACCATCAACAAAAAAATTGTGCTGATTTTAAAACTGGTAAGTTTAAATATGTTCTCAAGGATAGGCCGGAAATAATTATTAGGTCGGATTCCTCGCAAATTGAAATAAATCCTATTACAAAAATTGAAGTCTATTCAAAATTGATATGGAAATCAGATTGTGAGTACGATATGGTCTATGACAAAATCTTAAATGCCCCTGAAGACGTTAGTGATATGATTGGGCAAAAAATTAATGTGAAAATTGTCGAGACTAATAGTAAAGGTTATAAAGCACATGCTATAAGCCCCCGCATTGATGTAATTTTGGAATTTACCAAAATAGATTAGTCCACGAATGTATTTATTAGAATCATCCTTTTCCCTACCACCAATTCCTAGTTTAATCCATGTGTTCACTTATCTAAGTGTTTACCTCTCAAAACCCCATTCAAATCCCGCAACGCCCCTGCCACCTGCTGCAGTTCCCTTTGGGTAAAGGCACCTTCCTCCACATAAAAAAGCATCTCCAGACCCATGTCCAGCACATTGGCCAGTTCGGCTGGGGAACCGTAGGCGTCTTCGAATAAATCCATAAATTTTTGGGCTCTTTGAGTCATGCTTCAAATGTAAATTACCCGAACAAATAAAGGGTCATAATAAATTATGACAAGGCTTCATTTGTAACAACCGACTCATTCCTCATACCAATATTTAGAATAGAATATTTCAAAATGGCAGGCGAAGGAAGCATACAAAGTATGATTACAATTCTTCGGAACAACAGAAAATTGCTCCGAAAGAGAAATCCCTTCCAACGTGGGTTTGGTTTTGAAAAACTCAGAAAGGAGTACCGAACGTATGCCCAAGGAAAATTGGATTCCCGGCCGCTTTCAAAAAGGGAAAGACAGGCCATTAGAGAAAAAATAGAAGCTGAAAATCGCAAGGACACTATTAAAATGACCTTAGTAGCAATACTCATTTTGATCGCTTTACTAGGTCTTGGCATTCGACTTTACGGTACTTTTCAAAGGAATCAAGAATTCATAGCACAAAAGGAACTGGCATCAAAGACCGAACAATACCTTTTTTACATCAATGATGGGGATAAATGGCTAAACCAACAGCATTGGCACAATGCCATTTTTCAGTATTTGCTGGCCAAAAACATATTTCCCAATGAGTATGACGTGAATTATAGATTGATTATGGCCTATGGCGGCAAATGTAAATTTGAAGGCTCTGGGTGCACAGATGGTTCCGAACTTTTGGCTAAATTGAGGCGGCAATTTCCTAATAGCAAAGATTTACAACCCTTGGAGGAAATGTTCATTTCGAAAACCCCATGAACCACTTTTTATGAATCCCATCATCCAACATACCATTCAACAACTCACCGAAATCCGCACAGGCAAACCCTGGATGGGCAGTTCCTTTGCCCATAAGTTGGCCAATTTGGATGAAACCCTTGTTTTTGAACGTCCCCAGGAGCACCTGCACAGTGTTGCGGAAATTATTTCGCACCTCACCTTTTGGCGCCGAGAGGCTCTACTGAAAATCAAAACAGGGCAGGGCAGCAGAATGGACGATGACCCTGAAAATTGGTTGCCCAATGATGTATTGCAACAAAAAGGTTGGGACCAAATCCAAAAGGAATATGATGCTACGCTGAACGAACTCATCGCCTTGCTCCAGGACAAGGAAGATTCGTTCCTTTCCAAAATCTATTACGATACAGACTTCAAAGGGGAATACCCGTATAGTTTTCTCATCAACGGCATACTCCACCATGATGTGTACCACTTGGGGCAGTTGGGGATTATCATAAAATTTTTGAAAGAGAAATAATATTAATAAAAGTAAAGTTGTTCTTTAGAACCAAGAACAAACTTTTTACTATTTTGAACAGTCAAATATCCCATAGATATTAGTTTCCAACAATATTGAGAACATTATTAAAAATACTGGTCCTTAGTTCGATTCCAATGATAGGATTCTGCCAAAACTCAAATAGAATAATGTTTGATACAGGTTTGCGCTATGATTCTATTCAAAAGATTATACTTCTTGACTCCTATAATGACAATTATGAACGGGTTTGGGGCAGGGAGTACCAAATTGAAATTGATTCGATGGATATTCAAATCTTTCAAACCGAAGAATACTATCATTCCTACCAATTTGATTTCAATTCAATTGACTACGATTCACTTAAACTTCTCAAATCCAGAGGTATTTCTAAATCAAGAGCAAAAAAATTAACCAAACAAGTCAACAATCAGATTGATAAAAAAATAGCATATAAAGAAAAGTTGGATTCAATAGTGTGGGGCACTTCATCAAAACCTGAAAATTGGAAAGGCAAACGTAAAATTGGTTCTATCAATAAAGAATTACTTGAAAATCTAGTTAACACTATAAACTCTAAGAAAATATCCCCTTACAATTATTTACGGGATACAGGAATAGATAGTGCTTGGCTTCAATCCAATTCTAAAAGATTATTTGAAAATTGGCTTAAACTTCATCCAAATGCAAAAGAACAAAGTAAGTCTAATATTTCCGAAGCATTGAAAGATTACAACTTATTCAAAAAAGCCTTTTTCCACTATATAACTCCGGGAAATTTCACGCACTATCCATTTTTTGAAATTTCCTTCATTACAAAATCAAATGACACCATAAGGCTTGAATCTAGGGGACAAGGCCAATATCAGGTTCCCTGGACCTTGAATGATAAAAAAAATTATAACCCAAAACTTTCCATTTTGATATCGAATTTGATTCCTGACCAACAATTCTATTCAGTAAAATCTAGACTTGATCCCGATTGGAGTCAAACCGAGGAAGGAATATTAAATGCTTTTGAAAGAGTACAAAGCATGTACGAATCAAAAAAATAATTCAGACCAAAACCGACAACATGGACAAACACAGAATCTTTACCACCTCATTTGCCAGTGTATATCCGCATTATATCACCAAAGCGGAGAAAAAAGGCCGCACCAAAGAAGACGTGGATACCATCATCCAATGGTTGACCGGCTACGACCAAAAGGCCTTGCAACAGATCATCGACAACCGAACGGATTTTGAAACCTTCTTTGGGGAAGCACCCCAATTGAACCCTAACGTTTCCAAAATAACCGGGGTCATCTGCGGGTATCGGGTGGAAGAAATAGAGGACGAACTCATGCAAAAAATCCGGTACCTGGACAAGCTGGTGGACGAATTGGCCAGAGGAAAAGCCATGGAGAAAATTTTAAGAGCATAGACAACTAAAAAAATACAATTATGAGTTGGGTAACCATCAAAAGTTCGCATTACGAAACCGATTTACTTCCTTTAA
>JAGQZL010000191.1 GCA_020434915.1 Allomuricauda sp.
CTTGCCACCAATTCCTTTCCGGTACCGGTTTCACCATGGATCAAAACCGTAGCATGGGTCGGAGCCACTTGATCTATGAGCCCCAACAAGTTCTTCATGGAGGCATGTTGCGCAATGATTCCATGATCTTGTTTCAATTCTTTGAGTTCTTCTTGCAGGTATTCGGTCTGTTTGGTAAGGGATGATATTTGCCGTTCCGCCCGGATACGATCATCAATCCTTTGCAAGATCAAGGTATAATAGGTTTCCTCCTCATTACCATAACTACTGATGGTTCCTTCATTGGTTGAAATGCCTTCATTGGAACCTATTACTTTGATGGAATTGGGCAGATGGGCGTTCATTCCCTTCGGGTGAGCTGTGCGGTCCCCCACCAATTTTTCCAATAAGTTGGCACTTTCCTCATCCAGGAAATAAAGGATGTTTCGAAGTTCCACATCCTCATTCTCCAAAATACCCTTGGCAGACTCATTGGCCAACACAATCCTAAAGTCACCATCAAACATAATAATGGCATCCATGGCATATTGTATCAGGCCCGATAGTTGGGAATGTGCCAGTTCCATCTGTTTTTTGGAAGCGGACAACCGTTCTTGGGCTACATCTAGTTCCCTATATCGCTTGATGAGTACGGACAAAATCCCCTGCACAAATCCCTTGTCAGAATCCAACAATTGTAAGAAGTGGGTAGCTTCGACTTTCAAAAGTGTGGTTTCCTCCAATGCAGTCACTGAAACCGACCTAGGTTTTTTATCGATCAGGGCATATTCTCCAAAATACTCCCCTTTACCGAGGGAACCGTAGTTATGCTCCTTATCATGCACCTTTACTTTTCCTTTTAAAATAAGGTACATCCCATCTCCCACTTCCCCTTTTTGAATGATTCGATGATTTTTGAGAAACAGTTCTTCTTTGGACTCCTTGCACAATTCCAATAGGGATACTTTTTCCACTTCGGAGAAAAGGGGTATTTCCTTAAGGAAATCAACCAAGGCCATAAGTCGGGATGAAGTCATTATAGGTTTTAACAAAACTGAATACCAAATAAATATACTTATTTGAGGTGTAATCCACCCAAGTATTTTATGATTACCGCTCTTTTAAGCATAGATTATCCTGATGGTTTTTCATACATTTATATTTCAAACCTATTGAACAATGACCATAACCCAACTGCAGTACGTTCTTGCCGTTGCAGAACATAAGAACTTTACCCTTGCTGCTGAAAAGAGCTTTGTTACCCAACCCACCTTAAGCATGCAGGTCCAAAAATTGGAGGATGAACTTGGTGTCCTCATTTTTGACCGAAGCAAAAAGCCCATTTCCATTACCGAGGTCGGAAGGAAAATTGTGGATCAAGCAAAAAACATTGTAGCAGAAGCAGAACGCATCAAGGATATTGTGGACCAAGACAAAGGTTATATTGGGGGCGATTATACGTTGGGAATTATCCCCACGGTCATGCCCACATTGTTGCCCATGTTCCTGAATACCTTTATTAAAAAATACCCAAAGGTCAATCTCATTATCAAGGAACAGTCCACGGACCATTTGATCAAAAACATTTTGGATGGCCACTTGGATGCAGGTATTGCCGCCACTCCCTTGGAAATTGAGTTCATTAAGGAACGACCATTATACTACGAGCCTTTTGTAGGCTATGTCCCAAAAAGCCATCGATTGGCCATTGAAAATGAATTGACCACCAATCATTTGGATGTAAATGATATTTTGTTGTTGCAAGACGGACATTGCTTTAGGGATGGGGTCATCAACCTTTGCAAAGCCACTAGAGGTGACAGTGAGGAAAAATTTAAGATAGAAAGTGGAAGTTTTGAGACCTTGGTAAATTTGGCCGACGAAGGAATGGGCATGACACTGCTACCCTATTTGAACACCCTTCATTTGGAACCCCAAAAGAAGGAAAACCTGAAGCCATTTAAAAGTCCTCCCCCAGCAAGGGAAATCAGTCTTATTTACCATAAGAGCGAATTGAAAATCCAGATTACCGAAGCCCTACGGGATGTCATCTCAAGTATTGTGCGCGGCGCTATCGCTTTTCAGGATGTAAAGATTATCAGTCCCTTGGCCAAAAATTAAAAGAGCCGCTTTTCAGCGGCTCCAGTTTTAAGCTTTTAACAATAATAAGGTAGGTCGTAAATCTGGCTTGTCTACAATAAAAAATTGCAACCAGATCTTAAGTTCCTCTATTTCATTGGGCAAAAGCCTTGAAATAGCTTTCTTCAATTCCTTTGTGAAGAGTTTAGCATCAAAACTCACCTTTTGAAGGATGGTTTTGGTGTAATCTAACATAGCTCTTGGCATAGAAATGTCATTAAATTGGAAAATTGGTTGTGCTTCTAAATTAGATAAAAACCTACTTAACTAACACAAAATCCAGTTAAAAATTGAATAACTTCGTGTTAAATTCGACGAACGACCTTCATGCACACCTCTACCAGACCATTCTTTAAAATACTATCAATCAGCTACTTGTTGCTATTTTTATTGCTTTCGGGATGTTCCTCCATCCGAAAGGGGATACATTCCAAGCTGAAAAAAGAAAGTCTTGAAAATTCATTCCATGGCTTTGTGGTGATGGATGCCACATCCAAAAAGGTTGTTCACAATACCAATGGCGACAAATACTTCACCCCAGCCAGCAACACCAAACTTGTCACTTTCTATACGGGAATCAAATTACTCCCTAAAAACATTCCTACCCTAAAATATGTCGTTGCCAACGACACACTTTTCATTGAAGGAACAGGAGACCCTTCCTGGCTACACCCGCACCTGAAAGATAGTACAGCCATCAACTGGTTAAAAGAACAAGGAACGGTGGCCATATACAAAAAAAACACGGATGAACTTCGATATGGTCCAGGCTGGGCTTGGGAAGATTACGACACCTATTTCTCGCCGGAAAAAACCACCACCCCCCTCTATGGCAATGTGGTAACACTCTCCTACTCTGATTCTTTGGGATTGCAAGTATCCCCTGAATGGTTTCGGGACAAAACGGCACCAAAGGAACATACATTTAAAAGGGACGAGTTTGCCAATCACTTTTATATCTCCCCTGCCGAGCAGGATACATTGGAAGTTCCATTTATGACCAGTGATAGCCTGACCCAGAGATTGTTGGAAACCGCCTTGGGGAAAAGTATTGTGTTGAGCGACCATTTTCCCGATTCGCCGAAACAGACACTTTACGGTATGGAAACGGACTCCATATTTAAACAAATGCTGTTCAGAAGCGATAATTTTCTAGCCGAACAGTTGTTAATGGCCTCCTCTTCCATGATTTCGGATACTTTGAGTACCCGAAGGGCCATTGACTATATGCTTGAAAATGACTTGGCGGATTTGGAACAAAAACCCCGTTGGGTAGATGGCTCAGGACTATCTCGCTATAATTTGTTCACGCCCCGATCCTTTGTGCAGATCCTTGAAAAACTACACCAAGAAGTCCCCGAAGAGCGCCTGTTTGACATCATGCCGATGTGGGGACCGCACAGCACCGTAAAAAAATGGGAAGACCCAACTACCGAACCCTTTTTGTTTGCCAAATCCGGTTCTGTGGGCAACAATTACAATTTAAGCGGCTATGTAAGGACCAAATCTGGAAAATTGCTCATTTTCAGTTTTATGAACAACCACTTTAGGATTCCGTCCCTGGAAATACGAAAAACCATATATACCACCCTGAAGGAATTGTATGAGCGATATTGAAATCAAACAGGAAAATTTGATATGAAAATTAAACACACCTCTTTAATATTTGTTTCTGCAATAATTTCTATCAGCTGTCAGAATAAATTTCAAATGGATAAGCTCAAGGAAGAACTAGCACAACTAAGGAAGCAAAATGATTCTTTAAAAAGAATTACTGAAGGAATAAAAGACAAGTATGTTTTCGATAGTTTGACAATTCGACAAATACCTTATTATGAAAACACCAATAAATTAAATTCCGTTTACAAAGAAGAATTTGTTTTTGTAGGCTATAATTCAAATGGAAAAACAAGTGTAATCATTGGCGATAGTATATATTTTGATAACGGAATGAAAGTATTCAATGGAGACACTCTAATTTCAAAAAAAGGGTCATTCCAGCACCAAATGCGTCTAATCAATGATCAAAATTATTATGGAGGCATTCTAAAAACTGAAAATGAATTTGGTAAATCCTATGAAACTCAATTTCGTTCTGCCGTTGGAACCATAAACGATTGACAATTATTTTTTAGAATTGAACAGCAATTAGTTATGGTCGTAAGATGGTGTTTATTTGTGCATATTGCAATAACATAATGGTCTTTGCATCCCTGATTTCCCCGGTTTTCATTAATTGGAGGGCTTTGCCAAAATCCATTTCCAACACCTCAATGTTCTCAGTTTCGTCCTCGGCACCGCCACCTTCACTCACTTTCATGGCATCATCATACTGCCCGATAAAAAAATAGAGAATCTCGGTAACCGAACCAGGGGACATGTATGCTTCAAAAATCTTCTCCACCTTGTCAATCTTGTATCCGGTCTCTTCCTCAACCTCCATTCTAATGGTTTCTTCCGCATTCCCCTTCTCCAAAAGCCCGGCACAAGCCTCTATCATCAATCCGTCCTCATTGCCATTCAAATAAGTGGGCATCCGAAATTGACGGGTCAGCACCACGGTTCCTTTGCGAACATTATATAATAAAATGACCGCGCCATTTCCCCGGTCATAGGCTTCCCTGATCTGGGTTTCCCATGAACCGTCTTCGCGTTGGTATTCAAAGGTGACCTTGTTCAACGTATACCAATTGTCCGAAAGCAGCTCTTTTTTGATGTTCTTGACGTTTCCGTATTTCATGTTGCTGATTAAACCGTTACTGATTTGTTCAAATAGTGTCTGAAGGGGAGCATTTCTTTGTAAACTTCGATGATTTTTTCCTTGAAATCAGGTTGTAGGACTTCTTTTTTTGAAAGTTCGTGTACCACCGCAAAAGTTTTGTTCTTTAGCAAATGGATATGCGGATGATCATTGGAAAATCCTTTGGGGGCATTGGTCAATTTTTCATCTTCATACAAATCCCTAAAGGTTTTTTTGAAGGAAGGTTTGTCCAAGATGGCCTGAAACTCTTCCCCATCATAATCAATACCTTCCCGGATACTTCGGAGTGTTTTGGGCTCGGGCCTCCAAAAGCCTCCTGCCAACAAACAATTTTTCAGCCCTATTTCAATATAAAAATCAGCCGAATGGGGAGCCTTGTCCAACCCGGCGCCAAAATGATCTTTGTACACCGGCTTGTTGGGGTGGAACATCAAATTGTTATTGATCCTATTGATGCCTTTCTTACCGGGAGTTGGGTAGTAATCCTCATGCAATTGGGTCATGGTCAGGTCCAAATCGTCCAACCAGTCAATGAAATCAATACGGAGGGAGCGGTACCATTTGCGGTTCGCATCCATCCATTCCTTGTTGTTGTTTTTTTGAAGTTCTTCCAGAAATTGGAACAGGTCTTTGAAATCCATATGCACAAAGAACGGAAATAATTCATTCTTCAACTAGTTGCGATTAGACTTCAGATATCAGTTTTCTGACCACTGCAATTAAAATCGATTATCCCCGTCGAGCAAGTCACCAAGGCCACCCAAAATGCTACCTTCCCCTTTGTCTTTACCACCACCTCTTGGAGCAGCTGCCCAAACACG
>JAGQZL010000192.1 GCA_020434915.1 Allomuricauda sp.
GAAAGGAAAGTCAGCTTTCCCAAACTCCAGACAGTAGGCCCAACATCCTGTTCATCATGTCGGACGACCATGCCTACCAAGCCATCAGTGCCTATGACACCACCTTGATTGCAACACCCAACATAGATCGATTGGCCAAGGAAGGAATGCGGTTTGTCAATGCTTCCGTCACCAATTCCATCTGTGCCCCCAGCCGGGCCACCATTTTAACAGGCAAGCATACCCACATCAATGGCAAAATAGACAACCTCACTCCTTTTGATACTACCCAAGTAACCTTTCCTCAACTGTTCCAGAAAGCCGGTTACCAAACAGCCATGTTCGGAAAATTGCACTTTGGCAATAGTCCAAAAGGGGTAGATGAGTTTATGATAGTACCAGGGCAGGGCCGCTACATGAACCCAGATTTTATTACCACCAAAGGGGATACCATCCAAAGAATGGGTTATGCCACGGACATTATCACCGACTTATCCTTGGAATGGCTGGAAAAGAAACGGGATACCACCAAGCCTTTTATGCTCATGTACCTGCACAAGGCGCCCCATAGACCTTGGTGGCCAAGAGCGGACAAGTTCAAAGAGTACCTGCAAAAGGAGATTCCCGAACCTACCTCGCTTTTTGATGATTATACCGACCGGGGCACCGCCGCACATACCGCCGAGATGAACATCTTGACACACATGCTGCTCAGCTACGATTGCAAGGTGTACCCTGAAATCTTGGATGAGATGGGCATTACGACCGACCCAAGGAACAAACCCCTGTTCAACGGAACTGAGTTTTCCAGATTGACCCCCGAACAACAAAAGGAATTTATGCCATTGTTGGATGCCATTGCCGAGGATTTCAAATCAAACTGGCCCCATATGTCCGACAAGGAAAAAATGCAGTGGAAATACCAAAGGTATATGCAGGATTATTTGGCCAGCATTGCATCGGTAGATGATAATGTAGGGCGGGTTTTGGCATATTTGGACGAGCATCAACTTACTGAAAACACCTTGGTGGTCTACACTTCCGATCAAGGGTTTTATTTGGGGGAGCATGGGTGGTTTGACAAGCGGTTCATGTACCAAGAATCGTTCAAAACACCCTTATTGGTACGCTGGCCCAACAAAATTCAACCGGGTATCACCAATGATGAAATGGTACAGAATCTGGATTTTGCCCAAACCTTTTTGGAGGTAGCAGGGATTACCGCCCCAAACGACATGCAAGGGGAAAGCCTTGTTCCCTTGCTCTCCGGCCACCCTGAACAGTGGGACAGGGAACATGTGTATTACCACTATTACGAGTACCCCGCAGAACATGCCGTGAAACGACACTATGGCATTGCGAACAAAAACTACAAACTGATCCATTTTTACCACGATGTGGATGAGTGGGAGCTATACGACCTTCAAAAGGATCCCCACGAAATGCATAATGTGTACGGAGATCCTTCGTATTTGGACATCCAAACGGAAATGACACAGGAGTTGCAGGCCCTTCGTAAAAAATACAAGGATTCCGAAGCGCTGGATCAAAAGTTCATTGATTCTTACAACAAAAAATAATGTTGGGAATTCTATTTTGAAAAAAGTGCCTTAAACGTAGTGGCATCATTGTCCTCTTTGGGGTTTTCTTCATAGAACATGTCCAAAAAATTGGAGGCGCTGGTCCAAGAGGTATGTAACATTCCCCTGTATCGAGATTTCATTTCCTTGGTGGCATTTTTCCTGAACTCCACCAGCATTTGTTGCTGTTCCAAGGCTACTTGGGGCTTCCGCCAAGAGCAGGTAGCCACATCAAATCCATTCAGGGCAAAATAGACCGCTGTGGGATCGGGACGTTCATAATGCCAATCGCAGATCATCACATCCTTGGGTATTAAATCTATGGCTCGGTAAGTGGTATTCATACTGGCTTCCCACATGCCCAAACCGGTAGTTTTTCCATCAATCAACCGATCGCCCCAAATCCAAAGACGCTTTCCTGATTGGGCCAAATGGTTCCTGATCTTGGCAACCTCGCCTGCAAAAAGTTCGGCTTTGTCCTTTCCATTACACCGTGGGCACTCTGCCATGCCAATGTAAAAAACCTCATCCATTCCCGCATGGAATGCATCTGCCTTGAAAGCTTCCGTAATCTCATCCACCAAATCAAAGACCACCTTATGCACTTCCGGGTGCAATGGACAATAACTTTTGCAATACAAACCATCTTCATTGGGCCATTTATACTCCTCTGGAATTGCAACGTTGGGGGTTTCATCAAACTCCGGGTACACTTCCAGCAATTTCCCAAGACTACTTGCCCATGATTGGTGTCCCAAAAGATTGATTTGTGGAACAACCTTGATGTTATGTGCTTTACAGGCATTTACAATGGCATCCACATCCTGTTGGGAAAGAGGATTGTCAGAAACCAGTTCTGGGTGCGACTTGTATTCAAAGTTGTATTCCACCCGCAATACCAGGGTATTTACTTTTCTGGGACCCAGTTCCTCGTTGATGAATTTTACAAAACGGGCCACATTTCCTTTCTGGGGAGCAGCTATGGCCAAACCCCTTAGGGGTAAACTATCATTTTGTGCATGCAAGACCGCAGTCAAGCACAGCAATACTAAAAAGGTTGCTTTTTTCATGATGATTGTTTGGTCGATTGTATTTGAACAGGAAAGACAAAGTTCCTATTTGAACGGACATCAAAATACAAAAATCCTTTGAATTGTAGTGGTCGAAAATCTTGAAGGGTCTAGAAATCATTGGACCTTAGCTTCTTCCAAAGCCTTGGCAATTTTTTGGTTCCACTCCCCTTGTTTTTCAAAGTTTCTGGAAAAGTTGGTCTCCCAATCGTATTGGTCCTGATAATCAGCGAGTTCCTTTAAAATGTCCTGATAGATTTCCCTCACTTCGGCCTTTACGTTGTCTGAAAATGAGGTTCTACGAAGTCGGTTACGCATTTTACGGGCAAAAAGCTCCGAGATATCAAAATGAAGCTGTTCATGGGCCAACGTATTTTCGGTACAGACTGTTGGATTGTACCATGACTCATTGGGATAGAAATAGGCGTTTACCTCAAAATCCAACTTTACTTCGTGGTGCAACAGATTGGCGGTGTAGGTATAACTGATACCACTTGCCGTGGTAGCGGCTGGCACCGCTGCTGGAGGCACCTTGCCCCTAAAGTTGGCCCAAGTGAGCCTTTTGTTTTTATCCCATAAAATGCCTTCCTCAATTTCTTGCGACCATCCAAAAAAACTGAGGAACAACAAACATCCTATGGAAATTATCTTACCCAATTAAATTCGATTACTCTTTCAATATCCGGGTGCAAGCTATAGTTTACCGGGCACGTATTCGCCGTATTGATAAGTATTTTTCTGTTCTTTTCAGAAATGTCCGAAGGCAATTCCAGTTTCACCTCAATCTTGGAAATCCGCCTTGGATTGGCCGCCATATGCTTGGTAACCTCTGCAGTGGAACCTGTTAAATCCACCCCCATATCCCGTGCCTTGATGCCCATCATGGTCATCATGCAGTTGGCCAATCCCGTGGCAACGGTATCAGTTGGGGAAAATGCCTCCCCTTTCCCGTTGTTGTCGATAGGGGCATCGGTTATATATTCATTCCCGGAACGAATATGTACGCAAGTTGTACGTAGGTTTCCGTTATAGGTTACTTTTGAGGTCATCCAACTTTACTTCTTTGATTTGTAGATCTTGGTACTCCATGATATAGCAGGCCCTGTTGAAATACCCAGAGGTCCAATCATTGAAATAATCGAAACTGTTCCCGGAATATTCGGTAACACCTATGATCTTGGAAGTTTCAAAAAGGTTGTTCTTATGGGCCAATTTCAATAAAACATCGAATGTCACATCAAACCCCCTCACCGCATAACGATCGGGCTCCAATCCCTTAAAACGTTTCCGATATGCCTTGGTAAACGTATCATTTCCCGCTTCCCTGTAAAAAGAAGGATAGGTAAATCTCAAATTTGACAAATGGGTGTTGGAAACAGCCTCATCCTCAAAAGCATTGTTGTAGTTGGTGGTAAACATACGCACCTTTATTTTTTTCTCCCCATTGGCATCCATCTTTGCCGTATTTGCGGAATTCAAGATAGAGGTCACACTGGCCACCATATTGGGTTGATCGGTCTCCAAAAAGACCCAATTTTCTTTCTCTTCGGATAATTTGACCAAAAAGCGATCTAAGTGCAGGGACTTATTGTCTATGATCTTGGCAATTTGAGCTGCCGGAAACTTGCTCAATATGGAATCGTGCGCCACTTGGTGGGTAGAGTCCGCTATGATGATGATGTTCTCGTCCTTATGAATTTTCTCCATGTAAGACAACATCTTTTCCCGAAGGACAACATCACGGGGTACCGTAAAAAATACATTGCCATGACTTAATTTACTGTCAGACGCGATAGGGGAAATAACGGGAATGTTCTTGGCTGCTGCCTGAACAGCAACTTCATCCAACGCTCCGGAGGCGACAGGACCAATAATGGCACTTACCCCAGATAGGTTTTCCCTGAACAGGATTTCCTTCACTTTGGTCTGGCTCAATTCGGTATCGTAGGTCTTCACATCAACGGAAACCCCCAGTTTTTTAATAGAATCCAAGGCAACGAGTGCTCCTGAATAAAATCCAAGACTTAAGGCAAGATCCCTTCTTGTCCGTATTTGACCTTCTGTTTTTTCCTTATCGTTCACATCCACCCGATCTAATCTAAATGGCAATAGGAACACCAATTTGGGTCTGTTGGCCACGTCAATACTGTCGATCAAGTTTACTTTGTCCAGTATCAAGGCATTCTTTACCTGCAAACCTTCGGCTTTTTCCTTTGGGAGTTTCAAGACCATGCCCGCTTTCAATCCATTTTCCAAGCTTGGATTCAATCGGAACAGTTCTTCCCTTGTAATTTTAAGGTTTTGGGTAATCCTAAATATATTCTGTTTGGGTTTTACCTCGTAGAAAATATAATTCTCCGTATTCACCACCCCAGATTTATCCTGCTTTTTGGGCAGACGAATGACCATTCCTTCCTTGAGGCCACCCTCCTTCATAATTTCGGGGTTCAATCGAACAATGGAATCGGATGGAATACCATATTCCCTCCCCAAACTATAAAGGGTCATTTTGGGTGGAACTGTATATGAAGTGAACAATTCTACCTTTTGATCTTTTAAGCTGTCTCCTTTGGGGCGGGGCAATTTCAACTCTTGTCCTGCAGCCAAATAATCCGTGTTTTTGGCCAGCTCGGGGTTCATGCCTACCAAACTGTCCACCGTAATGCCATATTTATGGGCAATGGACCATCTGGTTTCCTTGGGTTGCACCACATAAGTTTCAAAATCGAGGTCCTTATCCTCGTTAGGATCCACCTCGGGGAACTTGGGAATTTGAAGGACCATCCCTTTTTTCAAAGGTTCGGAATACAGTTCCCTGTTGTATCGTTTCAACTGATCCTCGGTAATCTTATACTTTTGGGTAAGCCCAAAAAGTGTTTCCTTCTTGCGCACCCGATGTCTGGAGAAGCCAGTAGGTTTGATTTCCTCCTGTTCTTGCTTTTCCTCCTTCTTTTCAATGTTGGCATTGCCTTTCAAGGGAATCACCAAAATGGTGTTCACCTTAACATCGGCGGCACTCTTGATTTCTTTGTTG
>JAGQZL010000193.1 GCA_020434915.1 Allomuricauda sp.
CCTTCGCATCCGCCACTAACGATATTGCTTCCGATGGGTATTATATGATTGGCCTCACCCAAAAAAAACAATCATTTTTCATTGGGCTCCGTAGCACCTTTTACCGATTGGCCATGGTTACCGGTCAAGGTCTTTTGGTGATTTTTGCAGGATTTTTAGAGAACAAATACGGGGACAATACCAAGGCTTGGTCCCTCACCATGATCTGTGCTGCGGCTTTAATGCTGATATTGACCATTTCCAACTTTTTTACTACACCTAAATTTGAGGAATCTTCCTTGGAAAAAGGGCAGAAACCAGCAGGATTTCTGGAAGTTTTTGCCTCGTTCTTCAAGAAAAAACAGATTGGTTGGGCACTTTTGTTCATTCTCACCTACCGTCTGGGTGAATCCCAGTTGGTAAAGATGGCCTCCCCTTTCCTTTTGGATAAATTGGAAGTAGGTGGCCTGGCCTTTTCCACAGAAGCTGTGGGTACCATTTACGGCAC
This sequence comes from Allomuricauda sp., assembly GCA_020434915.1. Taxonomy (GTDB): domain Bacteria; phylum Bacteroidota; class Bacteroidia; order Flavobacteriales; family Flavobacteriaceae; genus Flagellimonas. The sequence goes on from JAGQZL010000193.1 coordinate 488, forward strand.
GGTGGGTGTCATTATGCTCTCCTTGGGAGGTATCTTGGGCGGCATCATGATTTCCCGGGACGGACTCAAAAAATGGATGTTCCCTATGCTTTTGGCCCTGAACCTACCCAACGCACTGTATGCGGCATTGGCCATAACCCAATCCACCAGTATGTATGCAGTGCTAGGCACCGTCATCTTGGAACAATTTGGCTATGGTTTTGGGTTTGCCGCTTTTATGATGTACCTCATCTATGTAGCTGACGGAGCTTCCAAAACCTCCCATTATGCCATAGCTACCGGGTTCATGGCGCTTGGAATGATGTTACCCGGCATGTTAAGCGGGTATATCCAGGAATGGCTCGGCTATGATGGTTTCTTTATTTGGGTAGTGATTGCGGCCCTTCCCGCATTTTTGGTGCTCAAATTTTTGAAATATCCCGCTGATTACGGTAAAAAAACTGCTGAATCCAATGACTGAAAACAACAAAGTATACACTCTTCCAAAGGAAGAACTATCGTTTGAACAAAAGGTGGGGCAATTTTTCATGCCTGCTGTATTCATCAACGATACAGAGGAAGAAGTACAGAAAATGGAACGATTGATCGCCGATTACCACGTCGGCTCCATTTGCTTTTTTCACAGCAGGGCCAGCGCCGCCACTAATTTTGAGGGAAAGAAGAAAATCGTTTACAACAAAAAAAGTTATGATCGTCTGCAGCAACTCATCCAACGGTATCAGAAAGCAGCCAGAATACCCTTGTTGGTAGCTATAGACGCTGAATGGGGTCTGGCCATGCGTATTGAGAATACTCCCCAACTCCCCTACGCCATTACGTTGGGAGCTCTCAACAACCAAGACCATTTGATTTATGAAGTTGGCAAAGCCATTGGTCAAGACTGCAAAAAAGCTGGAATCCATTGGAACTTGGCTCCTGTGGTTGACATCAACAACAATCCTGAGAATCCAGTGATAGGCTACCGATCTTTTGGTGATGATAAAGAAAGTGTATTGTCAAAAGCTTCCTCCTACATCCATGGGATGAAAAGCAGTGGCACTTTAAATTCCGTCAAACATTTTCCAGGACATGGAGATACGGCAACTGATTCGCATTTAGGTCTGCCCGTGATTGATAAATCCATGGAAGAGCTCATGGAAAATGAGTTGTATCCCTTTCAAAAATTGATTGAAAAAGGAGTGGATTCCGTTATGGTGGGTCATTTGCTGTTACCTCAATTGGATGCCGACCACCCATCCACTACTTCTTCTACCATTATTACTGACCTTCTTAAAACGCAATTGGGGTTTAAAGGTGTTGTGATCTCCGATGCGTTGAACATGCATGCCGTTTCCAAAAAATATCCTGTAAAAGGGGAATTGGAATTCGCCGCTTTTGCTGCTGGTATGGATGTACTGTGCTTTAGCGAACATGTAGCGGAGGGAATTGAAATCATACTGAGAAATGCCTCCACAGAACGCATAGATGCAAGTTTCAGCAAAATCTGGGATTTAAAACAGCAATTTTTTGCAACGGACGTCCAGGATGAAAAAATGGAACTGAATTCCCATTCGAAACTGAACACATCCATTGCCAAAGAATGCATCACCGAATTGTTTGGCAATCCATCTGCTGTGGAAAACATCAAATCTTCCAATTTTTTGAACGTCTCTGTGAATTCAGGTAAAGAAAATAGTTTCAGCAAACTGCTTGAATCTGAATTTAACGCTACGTCCCATGGGTTGAGCTCGGACATTGGTCAAGACCAACCCGTGGTTTTGAGCATATTCCCCCCAGCCGTTAAGCCAAAAGATCGTTTTGGATTTGATGAAAAAACTTTGGAGGACATAAAAAAGCTGGTCAAGAAGGAGAACGTATTGGTCTACTTGTTCGGAAACCCCTATGTTATGGACATTTTGGGATTGGAAGATCATTCCAATGTGGTGCTGGCCTATCAAGACTTCCCTGAATTTCAGACAGCGGCCTTTCAACACTTTAAGGGTGAAATCAAGGGCAAAGGACATCTTCCCATTCAACTAAAAACATTCAATCCATGAATGACAAAATCATAGCTTCTTGGGAGAAAAATGCATCAGAATGGATTAAAGTCATTCAAAATGATGCCATTCCATCCCGAAAGTTTACAAATGCCGCAATTGTGGAGACCATTAAAGGATTGAGTGGCAAAAAAGCATTGGATGTAGGCTGTGGTGAAGGTTGGCTTACCCGTGAAATGGAAAATTTAGGCTGGAATGCCATTGGATTGGATGCTACTGAAAAACTTGTTCTTGAAGCTAGGTCAAAAAGTTCCCAAAACTTCGAGGTATTCACTTATGAGGACGTCATGGAAGGGAAAAGCATTCCACATGCTCCCTTTGATATTGCGGTGTTCAATTTTTGTCTTTACCAAGAGCATGGGTTACATGGGCTACTTTCCAAGATATTGGAGCAACTTTCGTCCAAGGGAACCATAGTGATTCAAACCCTACATCCCTATTTTCTTCTTCAAAATGGTTTGTTCTATAAAAGTCAATGGCTTTCAGATTCGTGGAAAGGCTTGCCTGGAAACTTCACAGATGGCCATTCTTGGTACGCCAGAACCTTCGCAGATTGGTCCACAGAGCTCAATCTGTTATCTAATACAACAAGTTTGTTCAATGAGGTTGTCAATGACCATGGCATACCTATTTCATTGATTATTAAAATTTCAAAAATATGAGGGTATACAAAGTATTGGGACTAATGTCCGGGACTTCGTTGGACGGGCTGGATATGGCCTATTGTCATCTCTGGGAAAAAGATGGCCATTGGAACTTTTCCATTAAAGCAACCAAAGAAGTTCCCTATAGTGACGAAAGAAGGGAATACCTTAAAAACGCCATTTACCTTTCCGAAGATGACCACGCACAACTGCACAAAGATTATGGGGTTTGGCTTGGTCAACAGTCCAAAATGTTCATGGATGATTTGGGTGAGGAGATCGATTTTATTGCCAGTCATGGCCACACATCCCACCATCGGCCCGAGGATGGGGTCACTTTTCAGTTAGGGGATGGGCAACTGTTGGCAAATACAAGTGGCACACAAGTGGTCTGCGACTTTAGAACCAAGGATGTCTCCCTAAAAGGACAAGGGGCTCCATTGGTTCCTATTGGGGACAAACTACTTTTCCACGAATATGATTTCTGTTTGAATTTGGGGGGAATCAGCAATATTTCCTTTGAAAAAGACGGTGAACATATTGCCTATGATACCGGCTTGGCCAATATGCCCCTAAACTATATTACCCATAAAATGGGCCTTGAGTATGATGAAAACGGTAATCTGGCGCGTTCAGGCTCTTTGGACCATGAACTTCTCAACAAATTGAATGGTTTGGCTTATTACCAATTGCCCTACCCTAAATCAACAGGATACGAATGGTTCACAGGAGATATTGTTCCTTTGATAGAAGCCTCCAATTCTTCCAACGAAGACCTGTTGCATACCTTCATTCACCACAATTGTGAACAAATCGCCATTGATGTCCTTAAACACAAGGGGGAATCCAAAATCAAATTGTTGGCAACGGGAGGTGGTGCACTCAATGAATTTTTCATGGATACCCTTCAGGATAAACTGGGCCCTAATGTAGAAGTCATCGTGCCGAACAAAACCCTCATCGGTTATAAAGAGGCTCTAATTTTTGCCTTAATGGGCGTGCTCCGCTTGGAAGGCAAAACAAATGTGTTGAAATCCGTTACCGGTGCCACTTCAGACTCTTGCAGTGGGGAAGTTTTCTTTCCGCAAGGGGATTAAGCGGCCGCCACTTTTTTTCTGGGAGGATGTACCAATAGAAAAATGGCCAGGGCACACATACCGCATATGGCCAAACCTGCAAACAAGGGCCAAACACTGTCCTTTACAAATTCCCCGATAAATGTGGCAATGGGAATGGACAATACAGTGGAAATAAATCCATTGATTGCTGCTCCAATCCCTGCAATATGACCAATGGGTTCCATGGCAATGGACCTGAAATTCCCCCACATGAAGCCTAAACAGAAGAACTGAACGGACAAAAATCCGACCAGTACATAAATATTGGGGTTGGGAGAATTTAAAAATGTAATGGTATAGGTAATGGCCACTAAACAGAAAACGATGGTAGCCATCAGCGACAGTTTTCGCATCCCGAAACGCATAACCAAAGTGCCGTTCAAAAAGGTGGACAGCCCAATGGAAATGGCCAATCCGGCAAAAATGTAAGGGAACATCTCCTTTAAGGCATATTGGTCTTCAAAAATATGCTGTGCCGAACTCAGGTATACCAAAAAAGCCCCGGTCACCAATCCGGATGTCAGGGTAAAGGCAACTGTTTCCTTGTATTTGAAAAACTCCCGAAGCCCATCAAAGAAGACATGGCTTGTAAATGGAATCTTGTACTCGGGGTGCAGGGTTTCCTTTTGTCTCTTCCAAAACCAAAGGGCCACAATCAACACAAAGAACATCTGCACGTAGAAAATAGCCTTCCAACCAGCTGCATCCAAAATCAATTTACCAATCGCTGGAGCCACCACGGGCACCAAAATGAAGAAGGCCACTACAAAGGACATTACCTTTGCCATGTAATCGCCCTCGTAGGTGTCGCGGATAATCGAAATAGAGATGGTACGCGGTGCCGATAGACCGATACCCTGCAATATCCTCCCCACTACCATAATCTCCAATGATGGAGCATAAAGACAGATGAAACTGGCCAACAAAAAGATGATAAAACCAATATACACCACGGGTTTCCGCCCAAAACTATCTGAAATTGGACCAAAAAACAATTGTCCTACCCCTAGTCCCAAGAAAATCATGGTCACCAACAGCTGATTGTCCGTGGAGTCATAACTCTTGATAGCTTCCCCGATATTGGAAATAGCGGGTAAAATGGCATCTATTGCCAAGGCCACGATGGACATCAAGGACGCCATGAGGGCCACAAATTCAAAATTGGGTTTCTGGGGTGTTTTTTGCATGGTGCAAAAATAGGCATACCCCTTGTACCGATAAAGCTTTTATGAAAGGTTTAATGTTCTAGAAACACCTCTATCGTTATAGTTTCTGAATTTTTATAATTTCAACTGTTACCGACAACATTTGGTTTCAGCCATTGTCTACCAAAAAAGTCGAAATCGCCTTATCTTTAAGGATAAATCATCAAAAACAA
>JAGQZL010000194.1 GCA_020434915.1 Allomuricauda sp.
GATCGATTCGGGAACGTATCCTACAAATCGGGTTCGTTGATTTTTTTGGTTTTCCAGTCATTCGGGGCAGCGCTAAGACTTCTTTTGGCCGCCAAAATACTTCAGTTTGCTTTTTTTGATGCCATAGGAATCCCCTTTGCAGTAACTGTAATAGTCATCCTTGTCCTTGTGTGGCTCTACACCAATAAGTCAGGAATTAAGACCATTGTCTGGACGGACACCATACAGACCATTTTTTTGATTCTGGGAGCAGTACTCACGGTTTGGGCCATTATGGATTCGTTCCAATTTACCTTTGGGGATGCAGTGACCGCTGTAACTGAACATAAATACTTTAAAGTGTTCGAATGGGAAGGCAAATCTGCCAATAATTTCTATAAACAGTTTATTTCCGGTTTTTTGATTGCCATTGCCATGATGGGATTGGATCAGAATATGATGCAAAAGACCCTTACCTGCAAAAATCAATGGGATGCCCAAAAGAACACATTGGTGTACAGCCTTATTTTGGCCATCACCCAGTTCCTGTTCTTGGGGTTGGGAGTGTTATTGTATATCTATGCGGAAAACAATGGGATTCAGTTGCCCCGTTCCGAAGATGGAAGATTGTTGGATACGGATACCCTTTTCCCCAATTTAACGTTGAACTATTTGGGAACCATGGCCGGAGTGAGTTTTTTACTCGGTATCATTGCGGCGTCTTTTTCAAGCGTGGATTCCGCCTTAACGGCACTGACAACTTCCTTCACGTATGACTTTTTGGAAATTGACAAAAAAGAAGGAAAAAAAATAAAGTCCTTAAAGAATAGGGTGCTTATCGGATTTTCCGGAATTCTGTTCTTGATTATCATAATGTTCTCTGGCAGTAGGGGCGATGTTATTTCCCTGGTCTTCACCATGGCAGGCTATACCTATGGCCCTTTGCTGGGACTATTCCTGTTCGGTATGTTCACCAAGGTGCATATAAAGGACAAATGGGTCCCCATCATCTGTGTTTTGGCACCTTTGGGCACCTATGTGGGGAGTATCTATTTAAAGAATTTGTATGGTTTCGATATGGGGTTTTTTACCATTGCGGTCATAGCCCTTCTAACAATTATTGGATTACTGTTAATTAGAAAAGAATCATGAAGACATTCAATCCCACTACGGAGCAATCCTCATTATTTGACAATCTTGAAGAAATGGACACCATGCAATTGTTGACCAATATCAACAGTGTGGACAAGACGGTCCCCCAAGTAGTGGAAAAGGCCATACCGGCCATTAAGGCGTTTGTGGATGCCGCTTTTGGAAAAATAGAAAGGGGAGGGAGACTATTTTACATTGGTGCTGGTACCAGTGGACGATTGGGCGTTTTGGATGCCTCAGAATGTCCCCCAACATTTGGTGTGGATGATGATGTGGTCATCGGTTTGATTGCCGGCGGGGACCAAGCATTGCGAAAAGCTGTTGAAAATGCCGAGGATGATACGGAACAGGCCTGGAAGGATTTACAAAAGTTCAAAATCGACAAAAATGATGTGCTTTTGGGTATTGCGGCATCAGGTACGACACCTTATGTCATTGGCGGGTTGAAAAAGGCCCAGGAGAATGATTTGGTGACCGGATGTATTGTTTGCAATGTGAATTCGCCCATTGCTACAGAGGCTTCTTATCCCATTGAATTGGTAGTAGGCCCCGAGTTTGTGACCGGTAGTACCCGGATGAAGGCAGGAACCGCCCAAAAACTGGTCCTGAACATGATATCGACCTCCATAATGGTAAAACTTGGCCGTGTGAAGGGAAATAAAATGGTGGACATGCAACTTTCCAATAAAAAATTGGTCCATAGAGCAATCCGTATGTTAATGGATGAACTTCAGGTGGATGAGCAGGAAGCTTCCCGCTTATTGGAAAAACACCAGAGTGTACGCAACGTTTTAAAGCAATACTGAGAATAATAAAAGCCCCTTTAAAAAAGGGGCCAACCAAACAAACCGAGAATCATGGCTTATACTACCAAGCCAACTCGTAAGTATTCCCACTGCCCATGGTTAGTGTTGCAGTCTGGTTTCCGGTAAACACCAAAGTGCCGGAGTAATCGTAGGTATTTCCGTTGGACGCTTTTCCGACAAAACTTGCATAGACGGTTCCAGAGGCCACATTGTAGTTGGCTTTCAAGATGGTAAGGTCGTTGGTGCTGAATTCAATGGTGCTGGTAAAGGCGTTTTCGTTTCGCACAAAGGATTCTTGAGATCCTGCCATGGTGAAGGTCTCGTTCACCACATAGCTAGACTGGGCATCCTCCAAGTTTTGAATATTGATACTTGCAGTGGTGCTGGCTTCCGAAGAGATTCTTGGACCATCATAGGTGGAGGTTCCGGTTAGGTCAAAATTGGCAGCAGATGGAATAATACCCGTGCCACAATCCACGATCCAGCTCCAAATAAGACTGGCGCTGTAGGTAACGTTCGCAGATTGGCCAGAAATGGTATAGGAAGAACCGTATTCCACCCCACATTCGTAGTCTTCGGCCTTGTTGGAAGAGCTGTTGTCATCTTCCAAGGTGTAAATGGCCTGATTGGTCTGTTCCACCATACCTCCTGATTCTGGGGATACGGCCATGGCTATGGCTTCTGCGGCTTCTTCTTCGGAGATGGTGGCCTCCGTGTCATTGTTACTGTCGTCATCTTTACTACAGGAAGTAAGAGATAAAGTAAATACGGCCAAGCCCAATACAAAAGGATTGATTTTTTTCATGCTGCGTTTTGGTAAGATTAGATGTTTCATGATTTTTAAGGTTTAAGATTAATTTTCTTTTTGTGTTATTTTTTGGCTAAACTAGGTTTGATACGGAAGGGAAAAGCCGGTAAACTAGGTGAACCTGTCATTTTAAGGGGTGAAGCTGTTGTTACCCTTTGTAGTCCATCTTTCCCCTGAAATAGTCCAGGAACCCTTTGAATATCAATACAAATGGATTATTGCTGATGAAGCCGGTAGTAACTCCATATGTAGGTTTAATGCTTTCAGGTTCATAGGTGCCAAACAATCGGTCCCAGATCATGAACACACCTCCAAAGTTCTTGTCGATATATTCCGAATTGGACCCATGGTGTACCCTATGTGCCGAAGGTGTGGCCAGTATCCCTTCAATAAAGCCCAATTTTCCAATGGCTTCCGTATGCAGAAAAAATTGATAGAGTAGGTTGAGTCCGAAGGAAACAGCAATAAATTCAAAAGGCAATCCTATAAAAATGAGTGGTGCTACCACAAATGGGGTCAATAGGGCACTCAGCCAGTTCAAACGGTACGAAACGGTAAGGTTCATGAACAAACTGGAATGATGTACCAAATGGAAGGCCCATAAAAGTTTCACCTTGTGCGAAAATCGGTGGTACCAATAGTAAACAAGATCCACTGCCACAAAACTGACGAAAAAAACAAAGGGCGTACTTTTCATCTGAAACAGCGCAAAATTGGATAAGTACGCCATAACAGTATATTGGAAACCGAACAACAGGACTTTGGATAGCTGAAAACCTGCAAAAATGGCAAGGTTTGCCAATGTGTCCTTGGTATCATAAGCATTTTTGTTTTTTCGCCAACTCCATATTATTTCCAAGACAACCAAAATCAACAAAACAAAGAATACAATTCCACCCTGACCAGCTCTTATATCATTCTCCATGATTTTTTTTTAGGGACAAAACTGGGCTTAATATGAAGTTTGGAAGAAGACTAACTTGGTGAGACTGAAAAAAATGGCGTTGAGTTTTCTTAAAATTCCTTAATGGAGTGTCTGGTTCGACCCTGAAATTTTCAGCTTGGCCCCATTGCTATACTGTTTAAGAGATTTTGAAGCTGCTAATTGGTCTATGGCGACCTATTTTGGACAAAAACTATTCATGAAACATATCATTCTGGGAGCGCTGTCCGTCCTTTTGTTAATTTCCTGTTCCCGATCATCTTCTGACGAAATGCAGTATCAGAACATCTATCGAATTCCCGTTGTAGTGCATGTGGTACACAATGGTGAGCCTATTGGAATAGGAGCCAATATCAGCAGTGCCCAGATTCAATCACAAATAGAGGTGCTTAATGAGGATTTTCGCAAAAAAGTGGGGAGCAATGGGTTCAACGATCACCCTGATGGTGCCGATATGTTGATCGAGTTTTTTCTGGCTACGGAGGGACCCACCGGGGAGCCTTTGGAAGAACCGGGTATAGACCGAGTGGATGGAGGCCGATCGGAATGGCCCAAAGGTTTTTTGCGAAACCCGATTGAAACCAGCCTAAAACCCTACACTATTTGGGATCCGAGTACCTATTTCAATATCTGGACAGTAAACTTTGGCGGTTTTGTGAGTAGGGACCTATTGGGGTATGCCCAGTTTCCGGACGATTCCGGTCTTCCTGGGTTGAATGTGGACAACGGCTCTTCCAATACGGATGGCATTGTGATCGGATACAAATATTTTGGGTCTATCGAAAAAGGTGATTTTCCGGAACTTGTAGCCCCATTTGATTTGGGCAGAACTGCTACCCATGAGGTGGGTCATTGGTTGGGACTTCGCCATATTTGGGGGGATGGGGATTGTTTTTATGATGATTACTGTGAAGACACCCCGCTTTCAGCAGAGCCAAGTTATGGTTGCCCAGTTGACAAAACAACATGTGAACAGGAAGAAATGATAGAAAATTACATGGATTATACCGATGATGGATGCATGAACATCTTCACCCTAGATCAAAAAGAACGGATGTTTACGGTACTTGTCAACAGCCCAAGACGAAAGGAATTGGTAGTGCTGGAACAGGAACCTATCAACTGATCACTCGTCCAGCCATTTTTTGAATTCTGGAGCCTTGGCCTTGCTTACAATGATTTTTTCATGCGGCTTGGGCTCCACATTCACAACCAATCTACCGTTAAAATAAAAGTCGATATCCCTTACCGCCCAACGTTGTACTATGAACTGCCGGTTGGCCCTAAAAAACAGTTTTGGGGATATTTCAGCTAAAATCTTGTCCAAGGTTGCATCTATCACATACTTTTTACCATCTTGTGTGTGGGCATACACAATTTCCTGTTCTGTAAAAAACCAATTGATTTTTTCGACAGGTAAGGGGATCAACTTGTTTTGGTAGTGCACCAAGTAGGCCTCTCTATAGGATTTGTTCTCATTGGTCTGAAGATAGTTCAGCAATTCCTGGATCTTGTCGTTATGAACAGGTTTGTGCCCTTGGATACCCTTGAACTTTTGCAGGGCATTGGCAACTTCCTCCTTTTGGAACGGCTTTAAAATATAATCCAGACCATTTACTTTGAATGCTTCCAATGCATAGTGGTCATAAGCGGTGATGAAAATAATTGGCACACTGGGTTTTATGAACTTAAAAATATCGAAGGACAGACCATCCGTCAATCTGATATCCATGAAAAGTAGATTGCATTCCTCCATGTGGTCTTTTAACCATGAAACTGAGGTGGCAACGCTGTCCATTTTGTTCAGGACATGGATGTCTTGATCAATATCTTTCAAGGTAAATTCCAGGTTCCTGGCTATAGCGGGTTCGTCTTCTATGATGGCAATATTGATGGGCATGGTGTTACTCTATGGGAAGTTTTACGGTAAAATAATTGTTGGTTTTTTCAATTTCGATGGATTTTCCCA
>JAGQZL010000195.1 GCA_020434915.1 Allomuricauda sp.
CCCTACGATCACAATATTCTTACCGCCTACATCCCCCAATTTTTCACGAATGGAAAAGGAATCCAACAAGGCTTGGGTAGGGTGTTCATGTGCTCCATCCCCAGCATTGACAATGGAAGCCTTCACATGTTTGGAGAGAAAAATGCCTGCTCCAGGGTTTGGGTGCCGCATTACCACCATATCCACTTTCATGGATAGGATATTGTTCACAGTATCAATCAAGGTCTCACCTTTTTTAACCGAGGATTGCCCCGCCGAAAAATTCACCACATCGGCAGACAAACGTTTTTCCGCCAGCTCAAAGGAAAGTCTGGTACGGGTACTATTCTCAAAAAAAATGTTGGCAATGGTGATGTCCCTTAGCGTAGGGACCTTTTTTATAGATCGGTTGATGACCTCCTTAAAATGGTCGGCCGTTTCAAAAATGAGCTGAATATCTTTTTTGTTCAGATATTTGATTCCCAACAAGTGATTTACACTTAATTCGCTCATTTTCTTCTATTTGCTTACTAAATACACAATATCTTTTCCATCGTTCTCCTCCCACATCACCTTCACTTTCTCATCATTGATGGCATCTACCTGCCTCCCCCTGTAATTGGGCTGGATGGGCAAATGCCTACTGAACCTTCGGTCTATCAAAGTCAATAACTCAATACTTTTTGGTCTTCCAAAGGATTGGATGGCCGTCAGTGCCGCCCGAATGCTTCGTCCGGTATAAAGCACATCATCAATGAACACCACCTTTTTGTCCTCCACCAAAAAGTCCATTTTGGTAGTGTTGGCCTTTAGGATTTCCCCACGACCAAAATCGTCACGAAAGAAGGTAATGTCCAAAAATCCCAGTGAAATATCCTTGATCTTATATTCCTGTTTCAAGATCTTGGCCAATCTTTCCGCTAAAAACACGCCTCTGGGCTGAATCCCAATCAAAGCGGTTTCCTTAAAATCCAAATGATTTTCCAATAGCTGACAGGCAAGCCGATGCAGTATAATGTTGATTTCTTTGGCAGAGAGAAGAATTTTTTGGCTCATATGACTAAGATGCCTTGTACTGACAAAAATAGACAATTCTTGTCAATTTACTATGAATGGTGATCATATAGGGGTATTCCCTGATTTTTTGGATTTGGGTAAATGCCCTTAAAACAAAACCTCTGAAACAATCTAGCTTAGCATCAACATTTTAACAACCTAAAAGCCATTCACTATGAAAACCAAATTTGTCAACATTGCAGTCCTTCTTTTAGCAACATCCTTGCTCTCCGGTTGTTTTTGGACAAAAGATGATATTGTAGAGGGAGACGAAACCGCCCCAACACTAACCATTGTAAACCCGGAGGAGGGTGAAATTTTTTATACAGAAGGAGGACCCAACACACCCCAATATGTTATTTTGGAAGCAACCGCCACCGATGAATCGAACATAGATTTGGGCAGGGTAACGGTTTATGATTCATCCAACAGTGTTCAGAAAGAATACGAACTGCGCTCCAGCTCTATAAATGGCGGTTCTGTTCGTGCCATATACAGTTCCTTTAAGACTACCAATGACGGGAACTACAGGATTGTATTCCATTTTGAGGATGCGCTGGGAAACTCGGTAGAAAAAACCGTTAATGTACAATGTGTGTACAACAGTAACGGAGACACAGATGCATAGGGCCTAAACCATAGGACTCTGATAGGCCCGTCAACCAAGTGTAAGATAGTTCAACAGGCGGGCCTATAAAATTTTACGCCCCAATTTCCATTTTATTAGATTTGTCATTCAACCTATTGATTAAGAATGCAGGATACCTCCAAAACGATCTTCAAGGACAACCAAACCACCCATATTTTAAGAGCCTTTGTTCTTTTGGTGGTCCTTATTTGCCAAGTAGGTTTTTCTTTTGGGCAAACAAATACCGAGATAGATAGTTTAAAATTGGTTGTCTCCTCTTCCAGTATATCAAAAGATAAAGCGGCTGCCTATTCCAGATTAAGTTGGCTCCACATACTCCAAGATGTTGAAAAATCCATAGCTTACAATGATACCGCCTACACACTTTATAAAGAATTGGATGATACGATCGGGCTTGCCAACACCAATTATAAATATGGGGTCATAGAACGATTTAGGGGCAACTACACCCGTGCCATTGACCATATGGATGAGTCACTGAAGTTCTATGAGAAGGAAAAGGATACTCTTTGGATGGCCAATACATTCTTCCAGATTGGGGTCATCTATAGTTTGTTGGGGGACAATGAAAAAAGCCTAAAAACATTTTATAGTGCGGTTTCTAATTATGAATCCCTGGGCATGACCCGACACTTGGGTACAGTCTATAACAGTATCGGCATCGTTCAAAATGATACTGGAAAGTTTGACGATGCCATTAAGAGTTACCAAAAAGCCATATCTATCAATGAACAGTTCAATGATTCGGTCAACTTGCCCAATGCCTTAAGCAATCTGGCCGTGGTATACCTGGCACAAGATCGATTGGACGATGCTTTGGAGTATTTTGAAAAGGCAAGATGGATCGATCTTAAAACCAATAATTTATGGGGATTGTCCAAAAACAGTCAAAATGTAGGTACAGTGCTCATAGAACAGAAAAAATATGAGGAAGCCAAGCGTCATTTATTAGAGGCTTATGAAATTCAAAAAAAGAATGGCTATTCCACCGATATTGTGGAAACTTTGACAAAACTGGGGGTAGCACACATGGAACTGGGCGACTTTAAACAAAGTGAATCGTATTTTTTGGAAGCGTTGAACATCAAATCGGATTCCAAAAGAGCAAATCAGGAACTCAATCAATTCCTAGCACAACTCTACAAAAGAACCGACCGGCCCCAAAAAGCACTTTTTTATTTTGAACAGGCAGGCGCATACAAAGACAGCATCCTGAACCAAGAGAACCAAGAACAAATCAATTTGTTGCAAAGCAGGTTTGAATCTGAGAGAAAGGACAAGGAAATTGCACAACAAGAACTTTCCCTTGCCCAACAGGACAGTGAACTCAAAAAAAAGCGCAACCAAAATAATTTTCTAATCGGAATGGTGCTGTTATCGGTATTCATGGCCGGGTTTATCTGGATTTGGGCCCAACAAAAGCAAAAAGATAAAAAACAGGAAATCCTGGCGCTTAAGCGGGAGCATCAGATCAGCGCCCTGGAGGCCTTAATCAAAGGGGAGGAAAAAGAAAGGGCACGCATAGCCCAGGAACTCCACGATGGGGTGAACAGCGAGCTCTCTGCCATCAAATACAAATTATCCTCTGCCTTGGACAACAACCAAAAGTCCATTGCCGAAGCCATTACATTGATCGATCATTCTTGCCAACAGGTACGTGCAATATCGCACAACCTTCTCCCTCCTTCCATAGAAAATTTCGACCTTTTGGAAGCGGTCCGTCAATATTGTGAGACCATGAACGATTCCCATGCGCCTGAAATCACATTTCAACACATTGGGAGCCCGATTGCCGTTTCCAAGCAGGTAGAAACCAATATTTATCGTATCATTCAAGAATTGGTGCTGAACGCCATCAAACATGCCGATGCCAAAAGCATTGACGTACAGATCGGTTATGGAGAGGACCAGATTCAGGTTTCTGTGGAGGACGATGGGAAAGGCTATGATGTGGACTACCCAAATTCCGATGGTATTGGGCTCAGTAACATTGAATCCAGAATTGGCTTCCTGCAAGGGGAAAAAGATGTAATATCGAACGAAATGGGCACCTCGGTCACGGTTGCCATTGACACAAAAAAACTAAAATGAAAACCAAAATTGCCATCACGGATGACCACATCATGGTGCTCAAGGGCATAGTCTCCATGTTGGAGCAAACGCCTGAAATCACCATTACAGGTACCTATAAAAATGCCACGGAAACATTGGAAGGCCTTCGAGATAACTTACCTCATGTGCTCTTGTTGGACATTAACCTGCCGGACATCAATGGGATAGACCTAAGTAAGCAACTTTTGGACAAGTATCCTGATCTAAAAATTATTGCACTGACCAATTATGAGGATATCTCGTTTGTAAAAAGGATGCTCAAGAACGGAGTACATGGTTATCTTTTGAAAAACACCGATAAGCTTGAAATCGTTAAAGCTTTGAAAACAGTTCTTTCCGGTGAATTTTTCCTTCAAAGTGATATCCAAAGACGCTTGTTGACCCAAACCAAAAAGGTTCCAACACATCATCAGCTACAACCGAAACTCACCCGAAGGGAACACGATGTTCTAGTGGCCATAGCAGAGGAACTGACCACACAACAAATCTCGGAGAAGCTGTTCATCAGTCCAAAAACCGTGGAAACCCACCGAATGAACATCATGAGTAAACTTGGTGCCAAAAACAGTGTGGGCATTGTAAAGATTGCCATGGAGAAAGACTTGCTCTGATTCCCCTAAAACTTTTGCATAAAAAAAGCCCCGCTGTTTCCAGCAGGGCTTTTTAATATTAGAAAGTCTGATTACTTTTTCTTGGAATCAGCTTCCATTTTATCCTTCAATGCTTGCAATTGTGCATTGGCATCACCAAGGGTCGGTGCAGCTTCATCAGATGAGGCAGCTCTTTTCTTGGCAGCTTTTACATTGCGGTCTTCTTGCTCTCTAAAGATAGCAGTGTGGCTAGCCACAACGCGTTTGAAATCTTTGTTGAACTCGATGATCTTGAATTGGGCCTCTTCACCTTTCACCAATTTCTTACCGTCTTCTTTCTCCATGTGTCTTGAAGGTACAAACCCAACGATATCCTCGTTGAAGTTAATGGTAGCACCTTTGTCAACTACTTCAGCGATTGCGGCAGTGTGAATGGTTCCTTCACCAAATTCTTCCTCGTATTTGTCCCAAGGATTTTCAGTGGTCTGTTTGTGACCCAAGCTCAACTTGCGTCCTTCCACATCCAATTCCAATACTTCCACCTCCAAAGTGTCACCAACGGCAACAAACTCGGATGGGTGCTTGATTTTCTTGGTCCAAGAAAGGTCAGAGATATAGATCAAACCGTCGATACCTTCTTCCAACTCTACGAATACACCGAAGTTGGTAAAGTTTCTAACGATTCCTTTGTGGCGTGAACCAACAGGGTATTTGGAAGTAATATCGGTCCATGGGTCTGGAGTCAATTGCTTAATGCCCAAAGACATTTTGCGCTCTTCCCTATCCAAGGTCAATACTTGTGCCTCAACCTCATCTCCTACGTTCACGAAATCCTGTGCAGACCTCAAGTGGGTAGACCAAGACATTTCGGAAACGTGGATCAAACCTTCCACACCTTCTGCTACTTCAATAAAGGCACCGTAGTCGGCAATAACCACTACCTTACCTTTTACTTTGTCTCCAACTTTGATTTCATCCCCAAGGGCATCCCATGGGTGTTTCTCCAATTGCTTAAGACCCAATTGGATTCTTGATTTGTTATCATCAAAGTCAAGGATAACCACGTTCAATTTCTGATCCAACTCAACAACCTCGTTGGGGTGGTTGATACGGCTCCAGGAAAGGTCGGTAATGTGGATCAATCCATCCACACCTCCAAGGTCGAGAAAGACTCCGTAAGAAGTGATGTTCTTCACAACACCTTCAAATACTTGTCCTTTCTCCAATTGACCAATGATCTCTTTCTTTTGTTCTTCG
>JAGQZL010000196.1 GCA_020434915.1 Allomuricauda sp.
AGGGTTTCAACATATGTGTTTCTACCATTAAACCCAGCGTACTCCACAACGTAGTGTATCCTGTGGAATACCTCGGATGGTCCATAAATTGACTAAATCCTAACTCTGGCGGAACATTGAAGACATTGACATAGGGGGTAATATCCCACTCCTTCTCTGCCAAGGATTTTTCCAGGCTAGGCATAAGGGTTCCATGTAAGTAAGTGCCCAATTCGCCACCCAATTTATTGTGCTGGGTGAAAAGATGGGTAAGGGTATATTGGTAATCCGCCCCATTGCTCACATGGTTGTCTATGAACACATCCGGTTTCACCAAATGGAAGATTTCTGCAAATGTCTTGGCATTTTTGGTGTCCATTTTCACGAAATCCCGGTTAAGATCGTAATTACGTGCATTGCCTCTAAATCCATATTCCAAAGGGCCGTTTTGGTTGGCCCGTGTGGTGGAATTCCTATTCAGGGCACCTCCGATATTGTAAACGGGGATGGTTACCAGGACTGTTTTTTTAGGGCTTTTTACCTTTCCCGTGGCCAAATCACGGTACAACATCATGGTGGCATCTATACCATCACTTTCACCGGGATGGATGCCATTGTTGATCAAGATGATGGTTTTTTCCTTTCGTATATTTTCAAAGTTGAAATCCCCATCCGGATTGAAAGTGACCATGTGCAGGGGATACCCACTATCGGTTTTGCCAATGGTGTGAATGTTGATTTCCGGGAAATCGCGGGCCAATCGGATGTAAAAATCAATGGTCTGCTGGTAGGTAGCCGTTTCCATTCCTTCCGATGTTTCGTAGAAAGTTTGGTAGTCGGCCATCTTGTCCTGTTGTTCTGTCTCACAGGACAGCAACAGAAAGGTAGCGATTAATGGGGCTAAATGCTTCAAGGTACTTTTTGACATAATTGACAAATAGAAACTCTTTTGTTGCCCCAAAAATACGGATTATTCCAATTAGGATGCCATGTCCATACACTCTAGGTCACTGGTCTCGATCTTAAATATGGGCTTGTTCTTAAAGTTGAGGGTATGCGGACATCTTGGCTTGAACTCGTTCCACTTTTTGTAGTCCAAGGGATCTATGGAAGAAGTGATCATATTAATGATGATTCTTTCTTGGATTTCCAACTTAATGAGTTCTTCCAAAAAATCCCAACCATCCATAATGGGCATGTTAATGTCCAAAAAGATAACATCGGGGATGGATCCACCATTTTCCTTTTTTTCCTTCAAGACATCATAGGCTTCTTTTCCGTTTTGAAAGATTTTTACATCATCACAGACCACAACTGGTTTTAGCATCTTTTTTATGCCAAAAACGGTAATGGGATCATCATCCACTATAAATATGCTATTCACTTTTTTCATTAAAATATACGTTGAACGTGGAGCCCTTGTCCACTTCGCTATTAACGGTTATACTTCCACCCATGGCCTCAATCTGGTTTTTAATGATGTACAGGCCAATTCCTTTGGCGTCCTTTCTATTATGGAACGTTTTATACATTCCGAATATTTTATCACCATGCCTTTCCAAATCTATTCCCAGGCCGTTATCGGCAATGCTAAGAATTGTTCTTTGTTCTATTTGCTTGGCATTTATGGTGATAACAGGTTTTCTGTCTGGACTGCGATATTTTATGGCATTGGTCACCAGGTTTAGGATAATGCTGTCCAAGTATGCGGGAACACTCCAAATTTGCTGTTCCTTGTCCACATGGTTTTGTATGGTCACATGGTTTTTTTCCATGAATGCAGATAGGTTGTGCAATACTTTTGATATTGCATCATGAAGTACAATAGGCTCTTTTTTAAGATTGACTCGGGTATTGATATCCACCACCTCGTTTAAGTTTTCCAAGGTTTCCAAAAGATTGTCCGAAGCCCTTGTCAACATCTTCAAGATTTTATTTTTCTCTTCCTCTTGATCTTCAGATTTTAAAAACTCAAGTAACATGGAAAAGTTGGCGGAGTGCGATCTTAGGTTATGCGAGACGATATGCGCAAAATTGATCAGCTTTTTATTTTGTATGGAGGTAATATTGATCAGATTTCTTAGCTGATCTTCTTTTTTCTTAATGGGTGAAATATCCATGCTTATACCGATCAGGCCATTGACCTTGCCGTCCAAATCGAACAAAGGTATCTTGGATGTCAGGAAATTGGTGGTCTGGCCATCTTTTTTGATACTGATGGTTTCCTTGCCCAAAATAGGTTTTAAGGTTTTGATGACCTCAAGATCTTCATCACGGGATATTTTGGCAACTTCCTTGTCATATAGATCAAAATCATCTTTTCCAATGAGTTCCTCCCTACTTTTTCCGAGGTAGTCACATTCGGCTTGGTTTACCAATATTTTTTTGGAATCAAGGTCCTTTACAAATATGTTTAGGGGAAGGTTGTCTATCAACGTAGTGAGCAATTGCTCATTTTCCTTGATTTTGGCTTCGGCCAGAACTTGTTCGTGGATATCCTGAAAAGTACCAAATAACCGAGTGATTTTGTCATCTTCCATAATGGCTTTTCCTGCCGCATTCACCCATTTTTCCTCACCTTTTTTGGTAACGATCATGAGTCGCTGGTTGTAGGATTGCCCGTCGTTCAATATCTTATGGAACAACATGGAAATCTTGTTTCGACTGAATCCTTGTTTATAAAAATTGATGGCGTCTGTTACATTGGGTTGGTAGGATTCCGGAACCTGATGTATTTTTTTGGTTTCGTCGCACCAATAAAGTTCTTCCGTTTCCACATTGAATTCCCAACATCCCACTTTGGCAACCTCGGACTTGGTCTTCAACATTTTATTGACCTTCTTCAGTTCCATTTCCATTTCCACTTCTTTTGAAATGTCATCTGTCTGGACAATGGTTCCGATGATATTTTCCTTTTCATCGAACCAAGGGTTGAAATTGCTTTCCAACCAATGTATGTCACGGCTCTTCTCAATTTTATGTCTAATGGAAAAGGGAGCGTTTTTTTTCAGTTGATCGGCAAGGTCGTCAGTATCTTCCATCAAACTGTGGATGTTGATTGCCAATCCGCTTTTAAGTGGTAGGCCAAAAATATCCAACCAGGAGTCGGAAGCATCCACCAATGTGCCATCCTTGGAAAGAAGGGCGGTGGCTTTTGGCAACTGCTTTAAAAGGTAGTGTTGTGAGGTTCTCTGTATTGCTTTCAAATCTTGGGGGATTTTAAAAGTTATTTCCTGTTAAGAAATTTCTGACCAATTTATAAGTATTGCAATACTAAGCTTAGAATATGTTGTGAAAGACGCTAAAAATGTGGTTTTTAGATTAAATTCTGGTATGATACCAGAAGCAAAACCTCAGATTTGACCTACAAGTTGGTTGGAAAAATCAATGGAAAATTGTACAGGTCAGCGTTGGGCCACTACGGTATCGGGGACCAAACCGGTATAATCACCCCCATTTCTGATTACGTCCCGGACAATGGAAGAACTGATATAGGATTTGCCTGATGAGGTCAAAAGAAACACGGTCTCTATCTCTGAAAGTTTCCGATTGGTATGCGCTATGGCTTTTTCAAACTCAAAATCAGCCGGGTTGCGGAGTCCCCTTAGAATAAAATCAGCGCCAATTTCTTTACAAAAGTCAACGGTCATTCCTTGGTAGGTGGTTACCTTGATCTTTGGTTCGTCCTTGAAGGCTTCTTCAATGAACCTTGTCCGCTCTTGGAGGGTGAACATGTATTTTTTGTCGGCATTGATACCAATGGCTATCACCAACTCATCAAAAAGGGTAATCCCTCTTTTGATGATATCGTAATGCCCAAGTGTAAGGGGGTCAAAGGAGCCTGGAAACAATGCACGTCTCATGATGTGTGGATATTGATTGCCTAAAAATACGGTTTTCTAGCATAAAGCCCCTTCAATGGCACTGTCGAAAAGTTCGCTTAAAGATATTCCTGCCGTTTTTGCTTGCTGGGGCAACAGACTTTCCTCCGTTAGTCCAGGGGTAGTGTTGATTTCCAGCAGGTGAGGGACATTGCCAATAAAAATAAATTCACTGCGGCTGTATCCTTTTAAACCCAAAGTGCGATAGATGAACTCGGCCAATTTTCTGACATTTTCCTCTTGTTCCCCATTCAATCTCGCCGGTGTAATTTCCTGTGATTTGCCCTGATACTTTGCCTCAAAATCAAAAAAGTCGTTTTCTGAAATAATTTCGGTGATGGGCAACACGGTCACCTCACCTTTATATGTAATTACACCAACTGATACTTCGGTGCCTTCCAAAAATGATTCGATGATAACTTGATCATCTTCCTTGAATGCAGTGTCAATGGCATTGCTCAACTCTTCCTTCTTATATACTTTGGAAACTCCATAGCTGCTACCGGCCCTATTGGCTTTCACAAAGCAGGGCAATCCAACCTTTTCCACAATGGCGTCAAAATCAATATCCTGCCCTTTGTTGAGATAATAACTTATGGCGCAGGGCACATTGTATGGTTTAAGGGTGCTCAAAAGGTCCCGCTTGTTAAAGGTGAGTGCAGCCTCGTAGTAGTTGCAGGAAGTCTGGGGCAATCCCAAAAGTTGGAAATAGGCCTGCATCAGACCATCTTCCCCTGGGGTGCCATGAATGGCGTTGAACACACAATCAAAAAGAATCTTGTCACCATCAATTTCAATACTGAAATCAGCCTTGTCCACAGGAACCTCTTCCCCGGAATCACACAGATAAACCCACTTTTCTTTGGAAATGACAATGCGAAAGGCATTGTATTTATTGGAGTCCAAATACTTGTAAACCACATTCCCGCTCTTAATGGAAATGCCGTACTCGCTGGAATAACCGCCCATGATAATGGCAATGTTCTTTTTCATTGGCTAGGTAAAATATCGAAGAGCCAAAGTAAAGAAAAAAGGGTTGGCTTTCCTATATTTGTTGCCATAAGGTTGAAACCATGAAAAAATTTTTGGACTTTTTAAAAAGTAAGACGTTCCTTATCCAATTGGGTTTGGCAGTGGTTGCCGTGGTAGTTTTGGTGTTTGTCGCCCTACAATGGTTAAAGAGTACCACCAACCACGGTGAACTGGTCGAAGTGCCTGATTTTTCAAAAATGTCGGTAATGGATATGCGAAAAGCAGTGGAAGAGGCAGGTTTACGCTATCAAGTATTGGATTCCTCGAATTATAATCCCGATTACCCAAGATTTTCCATTTTGGAACAAGACCCACCTGCTGGGAACATGGTAAAGGCCAATCGTAAAATTTATTTTACGGTGAACCCTTCGGGATATAAGAAAGTGAGTGTTCCTGATATTATTCAGGTTACCCAGAGAAATGCATCCTCTATGTTGAAAGCAGTGGGACTTGAGGTGGAAAGGGTCACTTATATTGATGAATTGGGCAAGGACATGGTGTACAACATGAAGTTCAAGGGAAAGTATATAAAACCCGGGGACAAGCTGCCCAAAACTTCCAAGATTGAATTGATATGTGGTAACGGAACCATCCCGGGCAG